>JBCBJE010000008.1:0-17980 GCA_038523735.1 Cyanobacteria bacterium J06626_18
GACAAAGCCTTTTGGGATGCAGGAGTTTTTGGCCCGCGTAGAGGCGCTTACCCGTCGTTTAAGTCGTCTGAGTGCTCCGGCATCGTTAACCTATGGTCCTCTAAATATTGATTTAGTTCAGCGAAGAGTCCGTTATCGCGGAGCCTATATCGACCTGACACCCCAAGAATTTAGTCTTCTTTATGTGTTAACTCAAGCGGGAGGCACGCCTCTAAGCCGTAGCGACCTACTGCAGCGAGCATGGCCAGATGAAATTGACAACCCCCGTACGGTTGACACTCATATTTTGTCATTGCGGAAAAAGATAGAAGCCGATCCCCGTCAGCCCAGTATCATTCAGACGGTACGCAATGTCGGCTACCGCTTTAGCACCGACCGACTTGTAACCGATGCTGCGGCCATACAAGACTCATCCAGAAACGGTGGGCGCCCTATGGCAGCTGTCTCAACAATGCCAGGAACCCGCTAGAACCTCGACGAATTTTTGACGACAAGTTTTTTGATCGCCGGTATGATGCCTCATATCCAGGTTTGAGGCACGTGTGCTTTGCGGTTGGTCGGGAAGATCCGTTCTTGTAGCTATGGCAAGACGGTACAGCACTGACGGCTACCCCCCAACGGAAACTCACGACTCAAGTGTCAACGCAAAATGCGAACTCTGTGAAGTCCTTCTTTATACTTTAGTGGTCTCAGCCGAGCCAGCTTCTCTTTTCTTTGCTGCCGAACCAAATCAAAATTAACCGCTACATTTCCATAAGGAAGAATGCTGGGTTTTTGGCTTTACATGCTTTAAGCCTGTGTGAAGATCGTCGGATTACACTTAAAACCACTTTTCTTGTAGTGTTGTTTTCGCTACAGTTTTCACTGTAAGTGTTATCTCTGATTTGCCCCTGAATCAAAAGGCACCTTACTTCATGCGTGTACAAGGTGTTTGGGCGCAGTCTACGCATGCCTAAAGCATGTCTTCGAGTTGCGAGCCTCAACTGACAGGTGCGATCGCGCAGTCAAAATCTCTGACTGATCCTATCTGACTGTATCTGGCTTGCTTTATATCGATCTGCCGCTTTGCTGCTATTTCAGCAAAGTGCAAGTTCCATGTGCCGTTTTCGTTGATTGACTTCCAAGAAAGGATTTATTCGCGATGTCTCAGCTAGAACTAGCAAAAGCTGGCAATTTTGTATTTGACGACCTCAATGGTGATGGTGTCCGGACCCCTGAAGAGCGCGGTGTAGGCAATGTGACCGTGCAATTACAGTCGCCCGATGGCACCGTCGTCGCGACCCAGACAACCACCAATCAAGGGTTCTATCTCTTTGAAGACGTTCCACCCGGTGAGTATCAAATCGCGTTCACTGCGCCTGATGGCTTCCTGTTTACAGCCAAGGACCAGGGCACTGATGATCGTCTTGATAGCGATGTTGACCCTGCAACGGGTACAACTGATGTCTTTACGCTTGAGCCTGGTCAAAGAACCTACAGCTTTGACGCCGGCCTGATTCCTGGATTGGAGCCCGATCCTGCCAAAGCGGGCAACTTCGTGTTCGACGACGTGAATGGGGATGGCATTCGCGACGCTGACGAACTCGGTGTTGGCAACGTTACTGTGCGTCTACAGACACCTGATGGCACTGTTATTGAGACTCAAACAACCACCAAGCAGGGATTCTATCTTTTTGAGAATATCCCCCCCGGTGAGTATCAAATTGCCTTTGAGGCTCCTGACGGGTTCATGTTCACAGCTAAGGGACAAGGCACGAACGATCGCTTCGATAGTGATGCGGATCCCAAAACCGGTCTGAGTGACGTCTTCACCCTTGAGCCCGGTCAAAGAACCTTCAAGATTGATGCGGGCTTGATTCCTGAAGTAGAACCTGACCCTGCCAAAGTGGGTAACTTCGTGTTTGAGGACCTCGATGGCGATGGCATCCGCGACGCAAACGAGATTGGCGTTGGCGGCGTTACTGTTGAGCTACAGACGCCTGACGGTACGGTGGTTGCCACCCAAACCACGACTAAGCAAGGCTTCTATCTGTTCGAAGATGTTCCGGCTGGCGACTATCAAATTGCCTTCGCCGCGCCCGATGGCTTTGCATTTACGCTCAAAGACCAGGGTACTGACGATCGCTTTGACAGTGATGCGAACCCTACGTCCGGTGTCACCGATGTCTTCACGTTGGCGGAAGGAGAACGTATCTTCCGCGTCGACGCAGGCTTGATTCCGGCAGTAGCTAGCTTAGGCGACAAAGTCTTCTTGGATGCTGATCGCGATGGCATCCAGGACAACGGCGAAGTCGGTGTGGCTGATGTCACGGTTGAGCTAACAGGTGCTGGCGCGGACGGTACGTTTGGCACGGCTGACGATATCACCGCAACGACAACGACCGATGCCAACGGCATGTACGCTTTCACCGACTTGGCCGCAGGTGACTATAAAGTCACTTTCTCTAACTTGCCTGAAGGATTTGAGTTCACGACTCAGAATGCAGGCGGCGACGATGCCGCAGATTCTGATGCTGACCCTACCACTGGTATGACTCAGGTCGTAACGCTGAAGGCTGGCGACGTTAACGTGACTCTGGATGCAGGGATTGTTGAAAAGCCTAAGCACGTTCTCATCGAAGCGGAAGACATGCACCTCTGCGGCTACAGCGTTGAGCACGTAGGTGATGACATCGCTTCTGGTGGTGAAGTGATTAAGCTCAACTGGTACGACGGCTATGCGTCTACTCATTTCACGGGGCACAGTGGCTATTACCAAGTGGATGTCGCTTACTACGACGAAAACGATGGTCATGCCATGGGCAAAATCAAGATCGGTGGCGAAACCGTCGATACTTGGACCTTCGATCAGCATTTGGGCTCTCGCTTTGCTGCCGCTGAAAACCGCGTTGTCCGTACCGTTAGCGAGTCGATTTACGTCGAGCAAGGCGAACAGATCAAGCTGGCTGGCTGGTTCGATGGTTGGGAGTATGCTCGCTTTGACTCCATCAAGTTCACTGAGGTGGAGGCACCGCAAGAGTTCCTGTATGAAGCTGAGGATATGCACCTACGTGGCTATCGCGTCGAGCATGTGGGCGATGACATCGCTTCTGGTGGTGAAGTCATCAAGCTGGCGGCTCACGATGGCCATGCATCCGTGAAGTTTGACGGTCCTACAGGCGATTATGACATTCTGGTTGGCTACTACGACGAGAATGATGGTCGCTCCATGGCTAAGGTAAAAGTTGGTGGCGAAACCATCGATACCTGGACCTTTGATGAGCTCACAGGCTCTCGCTTTGCATCGGCAGATAACTTCCGCGAGCGCAAGGTTGAAGACGTCCATATCGAAGCAGGTGAGCGCATTAAGCTCTCTGGCTGGTTCGACCACTATGAATACGCACGCTTTGATTACATCAAGATCGTTGCTGTCGATGATATCGGTAGCCTGGGTTCTAGCGGCTATCAAGCCGGCAACAGTGATCCTTTAGCCAGCGATGATCCGATGGCCTTTGCGACTGCAGGTGCTTCTGACCTGATGCCAACCAACAACGATTTGCTGGTGTAAGGCTGAATCCGATTTTCATGACGAAGTGAATCAGTAAACCGTTAGGGGAATCACACGCGTGGTTCCCTTTTCTTTTATGCGTTGAGGGGAAAAGGCAAAGGGGAAAAGACGTGCCCTCTGATCGGCAGCTCAATATGAGCGATATCTATGTCCGAGGGTAGATCTTCCTATCGGCAAGCCGTGGTGCCGCAACGTACGGGCGATATACTGAAGGCGGTAACGGATGACAGCATCCATCGCTTTTACACAGAGGCTTTTACATGGGCCAGGGAATTGACCTTCAGAGAAGTTTTATCGAGGCTTTAAATCAGCTGGGTTTGCCTGTGGGAGCAGCCAAGGCGCTTTGGCTGCCCTTGCCAATGGCATTGATGCTGATAGGGGCGACTGTCAGTATTTTTGTGACAGTTTGGTTGGAGCGGAAGATTTCGGCGGCGGCACAGCAGCGCATTGGTCCTGAGTTCGCTGGACCTTTAGGGACATTACAAGCAGCAGCTGACGGCATCAAACTCCTCTTCAAAGAGGACATCACGCCTGCTAAAGCCGACCCAATTCTCTTTACGCTGGGTCCTGCTTTGGTCGTTATTCCAGTCTTTCTGTCATACCTAATTGTGCCTTTTGGCCAGAACATGGTCATTACCGATCTGGGTGTGGGCATCTTTCTTTGGATTGCCCTTTCGAGCATTACCCCTATCGGACTGCTGATGGCGGGCTATTCTTCAAACAATAAGTACTCCCTACTAGGAGGACTACGCGCCGCCGCCCAATCAATTAGCTATGAGATTCCTTTGGCTCTGTCGGTGCTGGCGATCGTGATGATGTCTAATAGCCTCAGCACAATTGATATTGTTGAGCAGCAGTCTGGCTACGGCATTTTGGGGTGGAATATTTGGCGTCAGCCGGTTGGGTTTCTGATTTTCTGGATTTCAGCCCTCGCCGAATGTGAGCGCTTACCCTTTGACTTACCTGAGGCTGAGGAAGAACTCGTCGCGGGCTATCAGACTGAATATACTGGCATGAAGTTTGGCTTATTCTATGTCGGCTCTTATGTCAACTTGGTGCTATCGGCCTTAGTATTTTCGGTGCTTTATCTGGGCGGCTGGGAGTTCCCTGTTTCGGTTGAGTGGTTATCCAACCTGTTCGGCATCAGCGAGACAACTCCTGCCTTGCAGGTTGTCACCGCGGCTATCGGCATCGCCATGACCTTGGTGAAAGCCTATCTCCTAGTTTTCCTGGCTGTATTGATACGGTGGACCGTGCCTCGGGTGCGCATTGATCAGCTCCTTGACCTGGGCTGGAAGTTTCTGTTACCGGTGTCGTTGGTCAATCTGCTGCTGACGGCAGCACTTAAAATCACTTTCCCAGTTGCGTTTGGGGGCTAGGCGAACTGCGATCGCCTCGCTTCCTTGTACTAAGTACGTTCTGAACTCTCTGTTGTTAACTGCAAAGACCTGCCATGCTGAATTTCCTCAAGCAAGTTGGTGACTACGCCAAGGAAAGCGTACAAGCGGCAAAATACATCGGTCAGGGTCTTTCTGTGACCTTTGACCATATGCGTCGTCGTCCAGTTACGGTTCAATATCCCTACGAGAAGCTGATTCCCTCGGAACGGTATCGGGGCCGCATCCACTTTGAGTTTGACAAGTGCATTTCTTGTGAAGTGTGCGTACGGGTTTGTCCCATCAACCTGCCAGTAGTGGATTGGGATTTTGACAAATCCACTAAGAAGAAGACTCTCAAGCACTACAGCATTGACTTTGGTGTCTGTATTTTCTGCGGCAACTGCGTTGAGTACTGCCCGACCAATTGCCTGTCGATGACAGAAGAATATGAGATGGCCGCCTACGATCGCCACGAACTGAACTATGACAACGTTGCTATGGGCCGTTTACCTTACAAGGTGACCCAAGATCCTATGGTGACCCCCATGCGGGAATTGGCGTATCTTCCCAAAGGCGTTATGGACCCCCACGAGTTGCCTGCGGGTGTTCGTCGTGCCGGTAAGCTGCCGCAGGAGATTTTGGACGAGTCGCCGTCTTCTGAAGAATAGAGTGGGTAATGGGGAAAGAGGAGAGGTAGTGGGCTGAGGGCAGTGGGTAGTGCGTGGAGAGTAGTGGATAAGGGAAAACCCCCGGTTAGCCAATCACCGATTACCACCGATTACCCATTACCATTGACCAACAACCAAGAACTAAGAACCCACTCCCTAATATCCGAGACCGATTTTTTCTGGTCCATAGCATCGTATAGTGTGCCTGGAGCATTGCTGTCAATAAGGAGCCGCCTGTGAACCTCGCTGAAGGTGTTCAACTTGTATCTTTTGGCCTGCTGGCCCTAATGGTGATTGGTACTGCCTTAGGAGTAGTCCTGCTGTCAAACATCGTCTACTCAGCTTTCTTGCTAGGGGGCGTATTCATTAGTATCTCAGGTTTGTACGTTTTGCTGAATGCAGGCTTTGTGGCAGCTGCTCAGGTTCTAATTTACGTCGGAGCTGTGAACGTCTTGATCCTGTTTGGGATCATGCTGGTCAATAAGAATGAAGATTTTGTCCCCATGCAGCGGGCTTGGCTAGGGCGGGCTGCGACAGGCGCAGTTTGCCTAGGATTGTTTGCACTCTTGGCGACGATGGTGCTAGGTACGCCTTGGCAGCTCTCGTTGGAAACCGCGGTGGGTGATGATGCTACGGTTTTAATTGGGCAGCACTTCTTTTCCGATTTCTTGCTGCCGTTTGAGTTGGCTTCGGTGCTGCTGCTGATGACGTTGGTAGGTGCGATTATTCTGGCACGTCGTGAATTCATCCCGGATGAGAAACCGGTCGATGCCGTTTCCGATGCGTTGACGTTGCCGGAGCGTCCTCGTGAATTGGTGTCGGCAAGTTCTGAATTTAGGGAGTAAGGAAGAATGGTTCAGCTAGAGTACTTTTTACTTTTGGCGGCAGCATTGTTTTGCATCGGCGTTTATGGTCTGGTGACTAGCCGCAACGTTATCCGGGTATTGATGTCGATTGAGCTGATGCTCAATGCGGTTAATCTCAACTTGATGGCCTTTTCGAACTATCTCGATCCGGTGAGCGCGACTGGACAGGTATTTGCTGTGTTCGTGATTTCTATTGCAGCGGCAGAGGCAGCAGTCGGCTTGGCGATCGTGTTGGCAATTTACCGCAACCGCGACACTGTTGATATGGAGCAGTTCAATTTGCTGAAGTGGTAGCTAATTGCGTTACGGCTAGATTTGACGTGCCTTCGTAGAATGGGAAGGACGTTTTGAGAGCCTTGACAGCGTTGTGCAGCTAAAACAAGTCATCATTGCCTACAAGTCTGGAAATCGCTTGAGTCAGTCCCAGGCTGAGGCATGCGCTAAACAGCTTGATAAGCTAGGTTGCAAGACACTAGTTGGCCCTAGTGGTCCCAACGACAATCCGTATCCTGTATTCCTGGCATCGGCTCCGCAAAAGATCGATTTAGCTGTAGTCTTGGGCGGCGATGGAACAGCCTTGGCAGCCGCTCGCAACCTGTCAGCAGACCATATTCCGATTCTGGCAATTAATGTCGGGGGGCATTTAGGATTTCTGACCGAATCCCCTGAGGAAACCGACTTTGAGCATATTTGGGAGCGGTTGCTGAATGATCGCTTCGCTGTGCAGCGCCGGATGATGCTGCAGGCACAAGTCTGTGAGGGATGTCGCATCGATTCAGAACCGGTGAGCGATCGCTACCTGGCTCTCAACGAGATGTGTGTGAAGCCCGCCTCCCCCAATCGCATGATCACCTCAATTCTGGAAATGGAGATTGATGGGGAGGTTGTGGATCAGTATCAGGGAGACGGTCTTTTAGTTAGCACACCAACCGGCTCGACAGGATACACGGTTGCAGCCAATGGCCCTATTGTCCACGCTGGCATGGACGCCTTGGTGGTGACACCGATTTGTCCGATGAGTTTATCCAGTCGTCCTATCGTGTTGCCGTCAGGATGTGTTGTTAGCGTCTGGCCTCTCGCCGACTCTGAACTGAATACCAAGCTGTGGATGGATGGCGTGCTGGCGACTTCGATGTGGCCGGGGCAGCGAGTTGATATTCGCAAGGCTGATTGCTGGGCGCAGTTTATCTTATTGGGCAGAGATCATTCCTACTACCGAACGCTCCGGAGTAAGTTGCTTTGGGCCGGAGCCCGGGTTCGCTACGACAATGATCACCGTAATTGATGCAGGAGTCAGTGCTGTTTGGTTATACCGATATCTGTGTGAGACAGGCGGGAGGAGCGGAGGGCAAGGGCGGCAAGAATTGAGCTTGCCTTGACCGCCTTGATGTAAGACCTAAGTCGCAGCATCAATCAAAACAGATGCAACCTGTTGGGCATTAGAGGCAGATTCCGAATTGTGCTGCATCATCGCGACTATAATTGCACCTTCGACCACCACTAATAACTGCTGAGCCAATTCCTCAGGGTTCCCCAGTTCTGCGGCTTTTACCAAGCTCAGGAGATAGTCAGAAATCGCTTGTTGATGCTTGAGTGCTACCTGATAGGCTGGATGATTCGGATCGACCAATTCAACTGTGGAATTAATGAAGGCACACCCCCGAAAGTCAGGCTGCTCAAACCATTCCTTCAAAACATCGAATACGACTAATAGACGCTCATTTGGGTCAGTCGCTAGGACTTCTACTCGCTCTACGAACCAAGTAAGCCAGCTGTCATCACGCTGCTGCAGCCAAGCGGCAATCAACGCATCCTTCGACTTGAAGTGATTGTACAGAGACATTTTCGCCACACCAGACTCAGCAATGATGCGATCAATACCAACGTTCTGTACCCCTTCCCGATAGAACAGGTCAGAGGCGGCAGCTAGAATGCGATCGCGGGCCGAGAGTCGTGACGATTGAGTACGCGCCATAGATATCTGGAAGCTTGCTCTATATAGACAGGTCTGTATAGGAGAATTCTAACCCAATTCTAAGGATTAGGACTTGATTGTAGACAGACCTGTCTATATGTTAGAAATATACAGACCGTTCTACCTAAAACCATGAAGCCAATATTCATTCTTTTCCCCGGGTTTCCTTGCGACGGACTCTATGACCTCACCTTTTACTTTGGTAATGAGCAAGAAAGTCTTCCGCAAGACTGTCAACCATTTCCAGATACAACCGCAAAGCTCTCTAAGCATTGGAGCAACCCAACAATCTGAGAAATTCTGAAGTCGTCCCTGCCCTCTTCATACCCAAAGAAACCCCATGATTGACCTTTACACTTACACGACGCCCAACGGCCGCAAGCCCGTCATCATGCTCGAAGAACTGGAATTGCCCTATACCATTCACAAAATTGATATTGGCAAAGGCGATCAGTTCACGCCTGAGTATGTGGCTATCAACCCCAACAGCAAGATTCCAGCCATCATGGACCGCGATACCCAAATCAAAGTGTTTGAATCTGGCGCTATTTTGATTTATCTCGCTGAGAAAACTGGCAAGTTACTGCCAACCGAGATGGCCGATCGCGCTCGGGTTCTGGAATGGCTAATGTTCCAAATGGCAGGCGTCGGCCCTATGTTTGGTCAGCTGGGTCACTTCCGTAATGCGGCCCCTGAAAACCTGCCCTATGCCATTACCCGCTATCAAAACGAAACCCTCCGATCTTGGGTGTGCTTGATCGTCAGCTCGCGACCAGTCCTTACATTGCCGGCAACTATTCCATCGCTGATATTGCCCTCTATCCCTGGGTTGCCGCAGCTGCAACAGCCTACGCCGATCTCTCGCTGGCAGAATTTCCAGACGTGCAGCGATGGCTTGAAACAATGAAGGCCCGCCCTGCCGTGCAAACCGGCATGGCCATTCTCACCCCTGAATTCAACAGTCAGTATGGCGCGATCGCATAATCCCCAGCTCCCCATGAGGTATCTCCGTGCAACTCCTGACTCTGGCCGATATCCCCCCCGACCTCCAAAGGCGCACCACCCGCCACATCCTCAATTCTGGACAAATCCTGTTCCAGCAAGGCGAAGCCGCTAAGCATCTTTACTGGGTTGCTTCGGGGCAGCTGCGCTTGGTTAGCTTCGTCAAACAGCGGATGATTACCCACTACTTTGTCGAAGCTGGTGATCTGTTTGCTGAAAGTTCTCTACACTTTGACACCTACGGCTGCACGGTCATTGCCACTACGCCCTCTGAGGTCATCGCGATGCCCAAAGAGGAATTTGCCACAGCCTTACAGCGATCGCCCGCCTTATCAGAACGCTATCTGGCGAGCCTGACCCACCGATTCCATTCGGTCAAAAAACTGCTGGAACTTCGCAGCATTACCTCTGCCCGTGATCGCCTCCTGCACTACCTAATGCAGCATCGTTCTCCAGGGCAAGCCACCGTGACTTTAGAGAAACCTTTGAATGCGATCGCCAGCGAGCTGGCCCTCACCCCTGAAGGACTATCGCGCTTACTGGCTCGATTACAGTCAGAGGGCATCATTACCCGCAAGAAACGAAGTATTTCTTTCGCTCAAGAGTGGTTAGAGGATGTTACCGAATAATGCGAACTTGACTCCGGTTAAGGAATCCAGCTTAGGTATGCTCTACGCTCACATCTAATACGAAATCCTGTTTGCCGGCCCCGTTATTGCAGAGCACAAGCCTTGCACTCTACAGTACTCATTCGTTTTGAATGAGGGGTATGAATGCGGGTTTGGCGTAACACGTTTTTCAGTTGATTTCTTCCATCCCCCTGAAGGCAAAATATTGGCTATGGCAATTACACAAGGCGCACACCACATTGGCCTCACCGTTCCAAATACAGAAGCAGCACGCAATTTCTTCGTCGAAGTCTTTGGCTTTCAGCAAGTCGGTGAAGTCCCCGATTACCCAGCTTTTTTCATCTCTGATGGCACAGTTCTATTGACTCTTTGGCAAGCGGTTGAACCGGAGAATGCGACTCCCTTTAATCGCAAACACAATATTGGTCTTCATCACTTGGCGTTAAAAGTTGATAGCTTCGCAACCCTTCAATCCCTCCACCAAACCTTGCTAGATACGCCAAATGTTGACATTGAATTTGCACCTGAACTGCTAGGAGGTGGCCCTACTCAACACATGATGTTCTACATTCCTGGTGGCATTCGTATGGAACTGATTGCGCCAGCATCCTAAACCGATTACTCACCCCCTTTACCTAGAGAGAAATCACGATGGCACACCCTGGCTGGACAAGACTCGAATCCCCCTTTCATGCCGGAGAACTCGCCATTCAAGCTCGATTTGGAGCTCAAGACCGCATGGATAAACAAGGGCGACGACTCATTCGTGAGTATCTCCCTGAACAGCATCGTCAATTCTTTGCCCAACTGCCGTATGGAATTGTCGGTACTGTCGATAAGTCCGGTCACCTTTGGGCCTCAATCCTGGTAGGAAAACCGGGCTTTCTCTCGACTCCCGATGAGCGGACACTTCGCGTGGCTGCCCAGCCTTTGTTTGGCGACCCCTTAGCCAAAACGCTTGCTGAGGGGATTGACATTGGCTTTTTAGGGATTGATCTGCACACCCGTCGCCGCAACCGAATGAATGGAGTTGTCAGCGCTATTTATATTGATGGCTTTGAGATCCAGGTAAGTCAAAGCTTTGGCAACTGCCCCAAATATATTCAATCCAGACTGTTTGAATGGGTTGAATTTGATCCGGCAGCTCCCAGACCAATATATGAAGTTTCAGTGCTGTCAGAAGCAGAGCGATCGCTCATCGCAGCAGCTGATACCTTCTTTATCGCCACCGCCTATCAGGCCGAATCGGCTGGGATAGCAAGCGGCGTCGATGTTTCGCATCGGGGCGGTAAACCTGGCTTTGTGCGACTCGATGATGACAACACGCTCACAGTTCCCGATTTTGAAGGCAACTGTCATTTCAATACGATTGGCAATATTGAGCTGAATCCTCAAGCAGGGCTTTTGTTTGTGGATTTTGCCCAGGGTGACTTGCTATATCTCACAGGAACCGCCGAAGTGATTTGGGAGGGACCTGAAATTAGTCGCTATGCCGGAGCTGAGCGATTGATGTGGTTTCATCCAGAACAGGGCTATCGAGTAGAAGGGAGCCTGCCTCTACGTTGGGCAACTCCAGAACTTTCACCCTTCTTAAAGCCCACTGGATCTTGGTAATTCATTGAGAACAGCACAGTAGCCAACATCTCGATAACTTCTCAAATCTGTTTGATTAGCTAAGGTTAGCTGTTGCCACTCTCAATGGATTCTTCCCACCATAGGGTGTAGTGGGAGGGATGCTCTACGAGCAAGCACAGTTTGCCAGCGTTTATCTCAGCCTGGCGGATATCGATCGCCTTTTGTTGCAAATGCTTCGATAAAGAGATGCCTTCCACTAATAGTTTGCCCTGATACTTAAGTTCAGAGCTGTCTCTAACCAAGATACCTTGAGCTTCAAATTCCTCTATTGTGATAATCGGCTGCTGCATTAAATCCGAACCTAGCTCTACTGCTGGCTGAACCTTTTGCTGAGAAGAAGCTAACCGATTATTTTCTTTAAGCACTACATGACGAGGCGGAATTGTTCCATTGCTATCGGTTTGAGGGGTTTGATGTAGGGTAACTGTACCGTTGCTAGAGCTCTGAGCAAACCGAGTGATTGATAGCCCGTCAGCATCTTCTATCTTCAATGCCGTAATCAGTAAAATAAATCCGCCGACACGAATTAGGTCATTTGGCTTCAAAAGAAAGTCTTGGTTCGTTGGGACTTCTTGACCATTGAAAACAGATCCACCGGTACTGCCCAAATCGGTGAAGAAATAGTTGCCTTCTTGATAGGTGATTCTGCCGTGGACACGACTGACTTCAGGATTTTTCAGCACAATATCGCAGCTGGAGTTGCGTCCAATCAGTCCGCCTCCTTGAGACAAGGCTTCGGGGGTTAAGTCTTCGTCTTGCGACTGACAGGTTTGGTAATTGATGGCTTTTATTTTGATCATGATTTTAATCGCTTCAGAGTTTGGCTAGCTTGTCCAAGTCTGAGTCATTTAGTCAACTGAGTTACGTTTCGGGATGAGAAATAGAGATGGCAGAACTAAAAGGGATTTAGAGATAAGCAGCGAAGAGGAAAACGCAAAAGAGGGTTAATCAGTGGGATTAGAGGGGCGATCGCGCCTAATTTGAGTGCGATCTGATTTGGGGGTCTGAGATGGTCTAATTTGAGTGCGCTCTTGGTTGGAACTAGCTGGTTGGGATGGCCCAATTTGGGTGCGATCGCTGTTTGCATCGGTTCGGTGCTCATGGCCGATTTGCGTCCGAACGTCAGTTGAATCTAGCGGCTGGTGATCGCCAATTTGAGTACGCGCATCGGCTGGATCTACAGGCTGGCGCTGTCCGATTTGGGTCCGGGCATCACTCGGATTAACCGGATGGCGATAACCAATCTGAGTGTGCTCTTCTGAGTCCATCGATTGGCTATCTTCCCTTTCAGTGTCATCGCCTGTATCGGTCCATTGACTGAATCCAATTTGGGTACAGTCTTCGCCTGAGTCCATCCACTGAGGGTGGCCAATTTGAGTGCGATCGCTATCTGAGTCCATCCACTGAGGGTGGCCAATTTGGGTGCGATCGCTGCCGCTATCCCTCTGCTGAGGGTATCCAGTTCGGGTGCGATCGTTGTCTGTCTTCCTCTGCCGCGGTTGCCTGCTTTGGGTAGGACGCTCCTGCTTAGCCTGGGTCCTCTGATTTTGTCCTACCTGAGTCCGGTCGGTTGCACTCGCTTGGGACGGTTTTCGGATTGGTGGAGGAAATCGGCTGGAAGATCTTTGCCTACTCGGGATGGTGGGGTCAAGGCTATTTCGGCCATCTATTGAAGCACTTCTCTGAGGAGATCGGGATAGTGATGTAGAAGTGGTTGAGCGGCTTTTTGGGGATGGCTGCTGCGATCGCACTTGGCGTTCGGGATGTGATTTCTGAACGGGACGACTCGCTGGCTGTGTCGGTGCCAGCGTTTGTGACTGCGAGTGCCAGATGCGTGTTTGATCTTCACCGTGCCGTGCCGATTTAGCTGTCGCTCGTGAACTAATTACTTGCCAAATAGCAAATCCCGTAGCCAATAGAAGCGCAAGGATACCAACGCCGATAGACCCCCACAGCAAAAATGCGAGCCAGAACAAACCTATCGAGATTAGGATCCAACCAACAAAGCGCAGATATTTTGGAGGCATCTTTCTAGGGCATAACTTCACCGCCGGGCAACCCTTTGAGGTCTCAATGGGGGAAGTATGGGGCTTGTGGGGGTGAACCCGTGACGATTATTTCTACGACTTGCGGCATCGTCAGTCCGGACAGGTGAAAAAACGTACAAGACAAGGGGACCACTTATGCTTAGGGTGAATGCTTGAGTGATCAAGGAACCCGACAGATGTCTAAATCTCAGGCGAAACTCTGGCGTGTGCAGGCATTGAACGACGTCGAGTGCTTTAAAGCAGTGGACAGCAACCATGCGTTTGATCGCCACATTCACAGTGGGTTTGGCCTAGCTGTGGTTGATCAAGGGCGGCTTGCTTACCGAACAGAAGCAGGCGATTCGCTATTGCAACCTGGCGATGTGTTGGTGATTAATCCGGGACAGGTGCATTGGGGTGGCACAGTGGATGGCGATCGCTACAGCTATCGCATCGTTTATCCAGCCTGTGAAACCTTTGTACATGCCATGCCGGGTCAAGATAAGCCACGACTGCCATACTTTGCCACAAATCAGATTCGCGATCGCGGCTTAGCCCAACGCCTGCAGCATCTACTAACTGTTTTGGAACGGGATCCCATTACGCTCACGCAGGAAACTTACCTGACAACCGTTCTGACAGAGCTAGTTGTCCGCCATGCAGAAAAAAGGATTGCTCCTCTGACCCCAGAGAGTCGCATCGTGCAGCGCATCCGCGACTATATCGAAGCCTTTTATGCGCACAATCCTTCTTTGACAGAGCTGGCTGAACTGGCTCAGATGAAGCCCTTGCGTCTACTTCGTATGTTTCGCAAAGAAATGGGCCTGCCGCCTCATGCCTATCTATTGCAGGTGCGGATTCACCATGCAAAGGCTCAGCTAGCGCAAGGACAGTCGATCGCAGAGGTGGCGATCGCTACGGGGTTTGCTGATCAGAGTCACTTTACTCGTCACTTTAAGCGGTTTGTGGGGGTGACGCCGGGGCAGTATGTCGTGAGGAGATGAGTGGAGACGCAAGGAGTGGAGGGATGTGGGAGATGTGGGGAGGTGCGGGGAGACGCGATTCATCGCGTCTTTACGGGGGCGGTAGGGGGATAGAGATAGTGATGGGGGGATGGCGATGGAGGCGATCGCGGCTAGCGGCGAGTTGTTCTAAAGAGAGGCGATTGTGTTGCTCGGCCTGCATGAGTGCGGCCATGACTGGATAGTACAGATCGGCATCGTATGAGATCAAAACGAGATCGACTCCGGCATTCAGTGCCTTGATGGTGGCGCCAGTCGCGCCGTCACGCGTGTTGAAGACTGCACCCATGCTGAAATCATCCGTAATCAAGAGACCGTCATATTGCCACTGCTGTCGCAGAATTCCATCGACAACTCCCTTTGAAAACGACACCGGATGCTGTTTGTCCACTGCGGTCAAAATCGGATGTCCCAGCATCGTCATCGCCTGAGATGACTGCATCACCTGCTGAAACGGGACCCAATCATCTTGGGCTAACTCGGCTACCGGCGTATCCAGATGGGCCGAATGCAGATGCGTATCGCCTGTCAAGCGCCCTAACCCTGGAAAATGCTTCAGCGTGCAACGCACACCATGGCGAAACATAGCCGCACAATACTCCTGAGCCACCGCCGCCACTACTGCGTTATCGTCCGAAATGGCTCGACGATAGATAACGGAGAGGCGATCGCCCGGTGTTACGACTCCCTTATTAAGATCCACCACAGGCGCAAAGTTAAGGTTAATGCCCACCGCCGCCAGTTCTCGTCCGTGGGTATCGCCATACTGCTGCACCTGCTGATACTGGTCCGCTGGCGTTGCCGCCTGACTCACCACCTCTGCTAATGGTGGCAAGTGAGTCAACGGTGGCGATAACCGTGATACAATCCCGCCTTCCTGATCTGTAGCAACCCATAGGGGCGGCAAATTTTGCTCGCGACGCAGCGCTTGCAAGGTGGCAATTTGCTGCTGCAGTTGTTCAACTGATTGTCCCTCCAGGTTGTGACGAGTGATAAATACCCCACCAATGCCGCCTTTTTGTACCAGCTTCTGCACCTCGGCAAAATCGCGATAGCCTACAACCAGGTGCTGGCCAAGCCGCTGTAGTTGAGCGCGATCGCCCGCCAATACAGTACGTTTCGTCAGGCGATACCGACCTTCTGTAGTGAACACAAACGTTAACCCTGCGGCACACAGAAGCAGAAGTAGAAGCCGCATGCCGTAGCGCAGGCGATTCTCAATCTGCTGGCGTTGCCAAAGCCGCCACAGATTGAGGCACAGCAAGCCCATAAACACCAAGGGCACCCACCACAGCAGCTCCATTCGAACACTTGCTAAGAGAGGCGTTCTAAGCTTGAGCGCCAGGACCTCCAGCGCTAGAATCAAAAAAAGTTGTGTAGTCTCTAAAATCCAAAACAGCACAGAATTCTTCCAGAGCAAGGCGTTATATCCCCAGGATAGGCTTGTAAGATTACGATTTGAAAGTATTGCGTGTAAAAAAACAATAGGCTGTATCTTCCCGAGATCTTCTCGATTACTCTGTAACCTTTACGCATTTGCCACGCGAGAGCCATGTCGAAGTCAGTCGATCAGCACCATCGAGCCGATATCCTAGCCATCGACGATACGCCAGAAAACCTACAGTTGCTTTCCCAGCTACTTACTGAGCGCGGTTACAAAGTACGGAGTGTTACGAAAGGAAAAACTGCTCTACGGGCTGCTCAGGCTGCGCCCCCTGACCTGATTTTGTTGGATATCAATATGCCTGAGATGGGCGGCTATGAAGTCTGCGAGCAACTCAAAGCCGATCAACGCACTCGTGAGATTCCGGTCATTTTCATCAGTGCCTTGGGAGAAACTTTGGATAAAGTTCGTGCCTTTCAGGTAGGTGGTGTGGACTTTGTTACGAAGCCATTTCAGGTTGAAGAAGTCCTAGCTCGCATCGAAACCCACCTCCAACTCTGCTCCCTGCGTCAACAGTTACAGCAGCAAAACCAGCAGCTCCAGCAGGAGATTCGTAATCGCAAACGCGCCCAAGAAACCTTCACCAAAGCCTTCCGGTCCAGCCCCAGCCCCATTACAATCACAACTCTGGAAGATGGGCGGTTTCTAGAAGTCAACCTCAGCTTTCTTCGTCTCAGCGGCTACGCTCGTAGCGAGGTTATTGGCTACCAAGTTAATGAGCTAAATTTGGGACTCGATGCCAATCGTTACACCGAAGGCCTTGCGGAACTGCAAGAAGCTGGTGTTCTGCACAATCGCGAACTTGAGCTGCGTACCAAAAGCGGTGATTACCGGACCGTATTGTTATCGGTAGAGCTGATTGAACTCCAAGGACATCGCTGTGCCCTTGCGATCGCTAACGATATCACCGAGCGCAAACGGCTTGAGAACGAATTCATTTCCCTAGTGAGCCACGAACTCAAAACCCCAATGAACTCCCTCATTGGAGCCCTCGATCTACTCGGTACTGGACAACTTGGGACCCTTACCGACCAAGGCCAGCAGATGATTGGGATGGCAATCAGCAACGCCGAGCGCCTTGTGCGACTCGTCAACGACATCCTTGACCTGGAACGCATGAAGTCCGGCACGCTTACCCTCCATCCCAAAATCTGCAACCTTCCCTACATCTTTGAGCAGGCGGCAACTGTCATGCAGGCAATGGCCGACGAGGCTCAAGTGGCGCTTGTGGTGGAACCCATCGATGTCAAGCTGCGCGTGGATTGCGATCGCATCCAACAACTCCTGACCAATCTCCTGAGCAACGCCTTCAAATTTTCCGCTCCCGGAGGCACGGTTTGGCTGACGGCAGAAATGCAGGAGGAGTCAGGGAACAGGGAACAGGGAACAGAGAGGTGTCAGGACTCCACCCTCCACCCTCTACCCTCCACCCTCCACTCTCCCCCACTCCCCCACTCCCCCACTCCCCTACTCCTTATCACCGTCCGTGACCAAGGCCGTGGCATCCCTGCTGATAAGCTTCACCTTATCTTTGAGCGCTTCCAACAAGTCGATGCCTCTGATGCCCGCGCTAAAGGCGGCACGGGGCTAGGGCTTTCCATCTGCCGTCAAATTGTCCAACAACATCAAGGACAAATTTGGGCCGAAAGCATCCTCGGCGAAGGCAGCACGTTTAAGGTTCTGTTACCTGTAGGAGACAACACTAATGACGGAGAGTTGCTTGTTTGTGGTGAACAGTGAGTAGTTGATAGTCAATAGTTTATGGTTCGTAGCTTATACCGATTTA
>JBCBJE010000009.1:0-16966 GCA_038523735.1 Cyanobacteria bacterium J06626_18
GTGTGAGGGTGATTCGTTTATTTTTCATCGTAGAATTTTTGTGTAAGCACACTTCATTGATAGCAAATCTAATCTACAGAGCGAATCAATCCGTCATCGCAATTCCACGATGCACAGAACCCACTTGCCGCTTCTTTTTTACAGCGGGTTTACGTCACACTAAGAAAGAGACGAGGTATCCACTTAAAGCGAGAAACTGGGGCGATGAAAGTAGTTAGGAGAGTGCTGACGCCTGATGCTTGACTCCCGACCCAGCGCGAGTTTCCCGGTTTGAACGAATATCCGAAAAGACGTATAGGAGAGATCGCAATGCAGTGGCGAGAGGTAGCGGGTAACTGGCTTTGGGTTCCCCCGCAGCCGAAGGCAATTATTCATTTTTTGGGCGGGGCGTTTGTGGCGGCGGCTCCCTATTTGACGTATAAGCTGCTGCTAGAGGCGATCGCCCAGCAAGGCTACATCATTGTGGCGACGCCATTTGTGAATACCTTTGACCATGGGGCGATCGCCAAAGAAGTCTTAGTCACGTTCGAGCAGGCACTGCACTATCTCGAAAGTCGCGTTACCCTCAGGCGTCTACCCATCTACGGTTTAGGACACAGCATGGGCTGCAAAATCCATCTGCTGATCAATACCTTGTATGACGACGTTGAGCGGGCGGGGAATGTGCTCATGGCATTCAATAACTACTCGGCGCGCCGTTCCATCCCCTTTCTTGAGCAAGTCTTGACCTTTACGCCCGACCTAGCGGTGGAATTTACTCCCTCTCCCGAAGAAACTCTGCGTATGGTTGATCGCTATTACGCCGTGGAACGGAATCTATTAATTAAATTCCGCCGCGATGATATCGACCAGACACGCCCGCTCCATGATGTTTTGAGCTTCCACTTCCCGAAATTGACCAGTGTCCAAATCTTGCCAGGAACCCACACAACACCCCTGGCGCAGGATATTCCCTGGCAGCCAGGTACAAACTTCAGCGCCTTTGACGCCGTTGGACAGTTCGTTCGGCAAGAATTTACCCGCGATTTACGACAGCTACAAGACATTATTTTGATGTGGCTGAACCCCCTATCGTAGGCGCGCGATTAATCGCGCACCTACGATAGGGGCATTTGGAGCAGGGCAACCGCATACTCAGGCCGCGAGGACTTTAAGGAGGTAATCGTTGTCCCATCCGGCCTTGAGGCGCTTAGCCTTCTTGCCGACTTTAACAGAGGACTCCTTGGCGAGCAGATTAAGAGCGATTTTGCGCATCAGGGTCATGTTTTCAGGAACATGTCCCGTCCGAATGCGGGATTGGTCTTCATCGAAAGCCACGTCCAAACACCAGTGCAGCTGGTTCTCAATGCCCCAATGACTGCGAACGGCGTTAGCAAAGCGGTGGACATCACCCTCTAAACTCAGCAGGTAGTATCGTCGCTCCAGGGTCGTGGGTTGACCGTTAATCCGGCGCTCCGATTCAATCATGCCAACCCGCTTGAGCCCTTTCCAACGCTCAGCATTGAGCAAGTGTTCGACTGAGCCGAGTAGATAGTGACGGCGAATTTCCAGGCGACCGTGCCCTTTATCAAGGGTCTGATGATACTCGTGGGGAATGTCTTTGAACTGGGTCTTGATGGCCCAGTCAAACAACTGCTCAACGTCTTGGTGGAGGTCGCCCTGATTCCCTTTGAGGGACAGGATATAGTCAGCTTCTTGCTCAACAATCTGCTGGGCAATGGCAGTTTGAGTGCTCATGGCATCAATCGTGACAATGCAACCTTTGAGGTCGAGTACCTCTAATAGCTTGGGGATGGCGGTGATCTCGTTGGACTTACTATCGACTTTGACCTGTCCGAGGACCAGACGGTTCTCACTGGCCCAGGCACTGACCATATGAATCGCTCCTTGTCCCTTCCCGGTGTCGTAGGAACGACGTACACACTTACCATCGATGGCCACCCCCTCGCCGTCGCTCACCTCGGCAATCGACTTGACCCAATTGGCAAAACAGCTTTGGAGCGGCGCTGGTTCTAACAGCGCAAACAGACGGCTGATGGTGTCGTGGGACGGAATGCCGCTAGGCAGAGCCAGAAAGCTGCGGAGCCAGTCGGCTTTGCTGTGACCGTACGCTTCGATTTCGACCCAACTGTCGGCTCCGCAGATGACCGCACAGATGGTGAGGGCAATGATATCCAGAAGCCGATGCTCCACTAAATACTCCACTCGCGGATCTTCGAGCGATGCGAAGTGCTTTAGCAGCGAGCAAGATTCAACCACCGAACGACTCATCGGACAGCCTCTCTTTACAGCTATCCTGAAGTATCACTCATTCAAAGAGTATGCGTTTGCCCTGGCATTTGGAGGGCAAAGAAATCATTGAAAACGGCTTCGCTAACCTCATTGAGGCTACTTTGCAAGCCATCCAAAAATTCGTGGAGTCCTTGCTGCACAATCTCATCGACGGTGAGATATTCCAACTCTGATCGGAGTCGCCCCAGAGCGCGATCGCTGCTCGTGCGCCAGGTATTTAGTGCCGTGCCAGAGATTTCGTGTAGCGACTTTTCAGCGGATGCAAGACTGAAGTGGATGGAACGGGGAAATTCGCGATCGAGGACCAGAAATTCGATAACGCGGTTGGGTTGGATGCGGCGCTGGCATTTGCGATACATCTCGTAGGCACTCGCGGATCGCAGCAACGCTACCCACTGCAGATCATCCAAGGGTGTCCCCACCGCCTTCGCGGAGGGCAGCAGGATGTAGTACTTTACATCCAGGATGCGGGCAGTCTTGTCAGCTCGTTCCAACAGACGACCGACCTGACCAAAGTGCCACCCTTCATTGTGCGACATGGTGGCATCCATAACGCCCGCAAACAGATGGCTGGCCATCTTTACTTCGGTGTAAAACACCTGCAGGTTGGTTGCATCGGCGTTACTGGCAGCTTCTTTCACCATCAGATAAAAGGCATTTACCTGTTCCCACATTTCCGAGGAAATGATTTCGCGGACGGAGCGGGCATTTTCGCGCGCGAGGGAGACACAGGACAGGATGGAGTTGGGATAATCGCGATCGAAGGTGAGAAAGTGCAGGACGTTCTCGGCGCTGGTGTCACCATACTTTTTGCGGAACACGTCTGAGTCCCCAGTGGTGGTTACTAGGGGCTCCCATTGCTGGGTGACGCCGGGGGGGCAGTCGAGCAGAAGGTTGAGGTTAACGTCTACGAAGCGGGCGACGTTTTCAGCCCGTTCGACGTAGCGGTTCATCCAGTAGATTGAGTCGGCGACGCGGCTGAGCATAGCGGGTGAGGTAGAGAGGGGGTGGGGAGATAGGTAGGAGACGCGATTCATCGCGTCTTTACGGGGTTGGATGGGGAGAGACGCGATGAATCGCGTCTTTACGAGGGGCTCTGGATGACCCAGGTGTCTTTGCTGCCGCCGCCTTGGGAGGAGTTGACGACGAGGGAGCCTTTTTTGAGGGCGACGCGGGTGAGGCCGCCTGGGTTGACGTAGGTTTTGTCTTGGCTGTAAAGGATGTAGGGACGCAGGTCGACATGGCAGCCTTCGAAGCGATCGCCGAGCAAGGTCGGCACGCGCGATAGGCACAGAGTCGGTTGAGCAATGTAGCCACGCGGATTTTGTTGAATGCGTTCGGCAAAGTTCTGGCGCTCTTCAGCGGTGGCCTGGGCTCCCATCAGCATGCCATAACCTCCCGAAGCGTTCGTTGCTTTCACCACCAGCTTGTCTAGATTTTCCAGCACGTGCGACTGCTGCGTTTCTTCTTCACAAATATAGGTGGGGACGTTGGGAATGATTTGGTCTTCGTCTAGGTAGTAGCGCACCATCTGGGGGACATAGGCATAGATAAGCTTGTCATCCGCGACGCCGGTACCCAAAGCATTCGCGATCGCCACCCGGCCTTGACGATACACCTCCAGCAAACCAGGAATCCCTAAGAGCGAATCGGGGTTAAACGCCAGGGGGTCAATAAACTCATCATCGATCCGTCGATAGAGCACATCCACCCGTTGCAGCCCTTTGGTCGTGCGCATCTGCACATAGCCATCAACCACAACGAGATCGCGTCCTTCCACTAGCTCGACTCCCATTTGCTGAGCTAAGAAGGAATGTTCGAAGTAAGCGGAGTTATAAATCCCCGGCGTCAGCACAGCCACACGGGGATCTGAGAGCAAAGCTGGAGCCAAACTCATAAGCGTTTCTAAAAGCTGTCCCGGATAGTCATCCACCGGTTGAATATCCAGCTCCGCGAAAAGTTTCGGAAACGTGGTTTTCATCACCCGGCGATTTTCCAGAACGTAGGATACGCCTGAGGGGCAGCGCAAATTATCCTCTAGCACATACCATTTGCCATCGCGATCGCGGACCAAATCCGTCCCTGTTATATGGCACCAAATATTGCCCGGTGGCTGCAATCCCATGCAGGGTTTTAGGAAACCCGGTGCCGATTCCACCGCATGGCGCGGTACTACGCCATCCTTCAGAATCTTTTGCTCGTTATAGATATCGCCTAAAAAGCAATTGAGGGCCTCAATCCGCTGCTTTAGCCCCCGCTCCAGCCAAGTCCATTCTTCAGCAGACACCACCCGAGGCACCACATCAAAGGGAAGAATCCGCTCTGTCCCCTGGTTGTCACTATATACATTGAAGGTCGCACCAATCTTATAGAGGACATTTTGAGCCGACTGCTGCTGCTCCTGCAACGTTTCTAGAGTCAGCGAGTTGATACGTTTCACGAGCAAAGAGGCAACTGGACGAGGCTGCCGTTGTCCTAGGAAAAGCTCGTCGTAGAAATCGCCCGGATCGTATGCATCAAACAGCACCGTCTGCCCCCCCTCTGATAGCCATGACGTCAGATATCCCTCATCAAACGGGCTGGCCCATGTTCGAGTTGTAATCTGGGCTACCAAATCACTTGCGATGGAATTGATGCCAAGAGATTTTATACCTTTGGGTAGAGGGTGGAGAGTTGAGGGTAGAGGGTGGAGAGTAAGCAATCAACGGCGATCAGGTAATGCCTACGACCACTACCCATTCATTACCCACTACCCACCACTCTCTCACTCCGCCGTCACTGTTTTACGAAAAACCGTCGAACTGCGGATTTTCTGAAATCCGGCTGATTCGTAGAACCCTAAGGCTCCGGAGGGATTTTGGGCGTCAACGCCGATACTGGCAATGGTCATACCAGCGGCCTGTAGATGGTGTAGGCTTGCGAGTAATAGCGATCGCGCTAAACCCAGGCGACGGTAACCGCGTCGGGTTCCGAGTAGGCAGACATATCCCTCTTGGCAACCGCGCCGGGCATTCTTTTCAACATCGATGATGCTGGAGCAGAAGGTCACGAGTTGTCCCTTCGGCGTTTCAATCACTAGGTCCAGTTCGGGCGTGTAGTTCGTAACCGTTCTGTAGTAGCGAAAGCGATCGACCGTAATGGGGTGATGGTTCCAGTGATCGACGAAGGTGTGGTTAAACATATCGACCCACGCCTCGCCATCTTTGTCCGGATCAACCTGTCGGATCAACCATCTAGCAGGAATCTGTGGAGCGGGGATGGGCGATTCCAGCGATCGCTCCAAGTGGAAGAAATAGCGCTCAGGTGTAAAACCAAACTGGGTCAGGAGCGATCGTCGCTCCAACACGGAATCGCGGCATCCTGCATACAGAACTAGCGGCAAAGGAAAGTCCTGACCGGTTGTTCGCAGCCTTTGTTCTCCCCACGCCATCACTTCATCCTCCAAGCCACTACCACGAACCTGCGGATGAACCTCAAACTCCAATCGACCCATGACGACTTCTTTGGCATCGAGTCGCCACAGACTTGCCGCAGCGACTAATTCACCCGTGCGATCGCGCCAAAGCTTCAGGTCGTGAGCAGTGTCGAACCGGGGATCGGCAAATTTTTCTTGTAGTTTCACAACGGAGGTGCGGTTTTCTAAACCGTCAGCAGCGCGGCAGATATTAATCAATTCAGCGATCGCGGCTAAATCAACGTCGCCAGCGAATGTGTCCGGTCGGAAGGTCAACACAGTAACCATAGGGTCTCCTATCGATGGCGTGTGCAGCAGGGTAGGGTTAAGCAGGGACTGCAGGACATCCAAATGAGTTGAGAATTCATTGTAGTATGCATACTACAAAATGATCTACATCACCGTCAGCTAAATTTGCGGACGATGTTATGAAGTGGCGTCTATCTGACCTAGCCGAACAAGATGGGGCGCAAAAGCGATCGCGTTTAGCGAGCATCTCGTATCAGTCATCGCTGATTGCTATAAGCTGGCTAATGTGGCTGCGACTGCTAAATTACTGGGACGAATGAGCCGTGCTGACTGATTTACAAAAACGCAAGCTGACCAAGCTTTTTAGCATGTACGATTCCGACTACACCGGAACCTTGGTCAAGGATGATTTCGAACTGATGTTCAAAAAGCTGTCGACCCTACGCAATTGGTCGCGGCGATCGCCCCGCTGCCTAGTGCTGCAAGACAAGCTGATGCGGAAGTGGCAAGGGCTGGAAAAAAAGGCAGATACCCATGACAACGATGAGATCTCCCTTGATGAATGGCTGGCCTATTACGATGAGGTGCTAGCAGACTCCAAGGCGTGCTCAGAGATCGTTTCTGACCTAATTGAAATCATCTTTGATGTGTTTGATCAGGATGAAGATGGCAAGGTTAGTCAAGCCGAGTGGGGGCAACTCCTGGCAGCTTTCAATGAATCACCTGTGTATGCGCCGCTGGTGTTTCCCTCACTGGATAAAGACCAAGATGGTTGGTTGACCAAAACCGAGATCCGTGAGCTGTTTCATGCTTTTTGCACTGGCGATGACCCTAATGAACCTGCCAACGGTATGTTTGGACCATATTAATGGCTTGGGTGAACACGATGCCCACCTATGAAGAGGTCTTAGCATTAGTTAAACGTCTGTCTTTGGCGGATCAAGCTCGACTGAGTCAGATTTTGTCAGAGAGTCTGCCTCAACCTGCTGAGGTAGAGGGTACGGATGAGATTATCCCTGCTGAAGAAATTGCCGCCAGCGAAGCGGCTCTGCAAGAGTATCGGGCCAAGCGAGATAGTGGCATTACCGCAGCAGAGCTCAAACAAACACTGCTCGGAGGCCATCTTGGCTGACTGACAGTACATTGTTTTGAAGCCAGCTCAGAAGTATCTGCAGCGGATGCAGCGTGACGACCAATCAAGGATTATTACAGCTCTGGATACATTACTCACGGATCCAGAGTCTCTGAATGTCAAATCATTGAAAGGCCGTCCCGAGAAGCGTTTACGAGTAGGCAAATATCGGGTGCTGTTTATCGAAGATCAGGCAATCCAAACTTACGTGGTTACAGTTTTCGGTTCTCGTGGTGATATTTACAAGTGATCCGATATGGTTGAAAGACCAAACTTTAAGGCTTATTTGCGGTCGCTCCGTGAGGATGAAGACTATCGCGAGTGGAATGAAGTTTACACTCCTACGACGGTTGAAGGGCGCAAGCAACTACCCCAGCCCAAGTTTTCACGACGCCTGAAGCTGCGGGCTGAGACGGTTAAACCTTCCGAAGAGCACAACGGCAGAGATGTAGAGGTATTAGGACAACGCGAACAGGTTGAAAAATGGGATGTGCTGGCTGGACTGCGTCACTACGCGACTGACCATGTGCTGCTGATCGGCAAACCCGGTTCGGGGAAATCCACCTCCTTGGAACGACTGCTGTGGGAAGAGGCTGAAAATGCCCTGCAGAATCCTGCTGCAAAGATCCCCGTTTTGGTGAAACTGCGCCGCTGCACCTCAACGATTGAGCACCTGATTCAAGACTTTTTTAGCCGCCATCAGCTATCGCTGGAGATTAAAGACAATAGAAGCCACTGACCCTTCAGAAATCGTGGCTCACTTAAAATCTGAGGTTTTCATTACCTACCTAGAGGTTGCTGTTGGGTAAGACGATCGCTGTTTGAGGTTTAGGGCTGCAAAAACGCACTCGTCTATCGCTCAAGTTATCGCCGTAGCCTTCCTGAGTTCTTCTCGAAGTGTAGATAGCGTTTGGAGATGAGCACCTGCAGCCCTGCCATGAAAATCGGCTTCCTCAAGGTCAAAAAGATCTTAAAATTTCTGTATAGCTGGATACTTTTATGTTGGAATGCCAAAATTGAGAGGTTCCCCATGAAGTCTTTATCCTGCCGTTTTCAATCGGATATATCATGATCTCGCTTCATCAGCCCCTCTTCTTGAAATCGCACCTTGCCGAAGTCGTCGCGGCTGATTGCGGCCCGTTTTAAATCATCGTGCCTACAGCGACCCAACCGGTAAGTCCTTCAGCGCGATCGCTGCCCATTGCTGTTCCTAAACGGGAATATAGTCGCGAGGGATGGATTATCTATCGCGATCGCCTTGTCAGCAGACTCTTTGAGCTAGAAGTCGGTGAAATTGTGGTCGAGGAGGGGTGTCCCTTCAAACCCGTCAAGCGCCTGGGTCCGGGCGTACCGCTGGCATTTGAAACCCGCAGTCGCAAATCACTTCCCAAAGCCATCAGTGCTGCAGCTACGTTTTCCTACCAGCACCCAGAGATGGCAAACCCTTACGGCTCAGTATTTCGCAACCTGTCGCCAGCATTTGTCAGAATCTACCCTATCCAAAACTTAAACCGGAAATCCTTGCTAGCTAAGGCCAAACAGCTACTCGTTGAAAAAGTGCAATTCGTGGCGCAGAATCGCGAACATCTGAAGCAGATTCCGTTTTACCGCGAAAAATTTAACCTCGCCGATTCCTAAACGTCATAAATACTTTCTCGACCCCGGCTTACCATAGACAGGTAGCCGCGATCGCCCATTCCGAGTTGACCGAATGTCTATATCTGTCTCTGAACTTGCTGATGACTCGCCGATGCGCTCTGTCGAGTCCGAGGAACTGCCACTTCTGGGGCAATCCCTGGATGAGCTAACCGACTGGGTCAAAGCAAAAGGGCAGCCTGCCTATCGTGGCAAACAACTGCATCAGTGGATTTATGACAAGGGCGCTAGAAACTTAGAAGACATCACTGTATTCTCGAAAGCGTGGCGGGCGGAGATTGCAGCGGTTCCCGTGGGGCGATCGCACCTCCACTTCCGCTCTGAATCGCCCGACGGCACCATCAAATATCTACTGAAACTAGCCGACGGCCACATTATTGAAGCGGTCGGCATCCCCACCGCTAAACGTCTAACAGTCTGTGTATCCTCCCAAATAGGCTGTCCCATGGCCTGCGATTTCTGCGCAACAGGCAAAGGTGGCTTTTTGAGGAATCTTGCCACCCATGAAATCGTCGATCAGGTGCTGACCGTGCAAGAAGACTTTGGGCAGCGCGTCAGTAACATTGTGTTTATGGGCATGGGCGAGCCCCTCCTCAATAGTCCTAATGTGGTGAGGGCCATCCGATCGCTCAATCAAGATATCGGCATTGGGCAACGCTCCATCACCCTCTCTACCGTGGGCATTCCTGGACGCATCAGTCAGCTTGCTGAAGAACAGCTGCAAGTCACGCTGGCGGTTAGCCTCCACGCCTCTAACCAGCCTCTACGCGAAACGCTCATTCCCAGTGCCTGTCGCTATCCCCTCGAAGCCCTGATCGAAGAATGTTACGAGTATGTCCACCATGCAGGCCGTCGCGTCACCTTTGAATACATCCTGCTGGCCGGTCTGAATGACTTGCCACAGCATGCCTCCGAACTCGCTGCTTTAGTCGGCGGTTTCCAAAGCCACGTTAATCTGATTCCCTACAATCCCATCAGCGAAGTGGATTACCAGCGACCCAGCGATCGCCGTATTGAAGACTTCATGACGGAACTGCAGAACCGCCACGTCGCCGTCAGCGTCCGCTACTCGCGTGGGCTAGAGAAAGATGCTGCCTGCGGGCAGTTGAGAGCGCAGAAGCTGGCAGGGTGATGGGGTGATGGGGTGATGAAATTTCGGAGCGGTGGAAAATAGATCGCTGTAAAAGTCGGATTTTTCGTCGAAAAATCGTGTACTCCCCACTCCCCCACTCCCCCCACCTGCTACCCATCCACTACCTCTATCCTTTCCATTGAGATATTGCGTTTTTAGAACAAGCCCAAAGTTTGTTAAGCGCCTGTTCCTTTTTAAAGACAAGTCCCTTTAACTGGAAAGTAGAAACGTTGATGCTGATCCACCAGCAGCCACTTCGATCTAGCTCCATTGCCGTCGGGGGCTTGACTCAAGCCACTCGACGGTTTCGCATAGCTTTGCACAACTCGTAGAAAGGTGGGAGAGATGATTGCTGCAGACCTAATGCATCTTGGGGAAAATACCCCCGGACTCGACCGCAACCAGATTCAACTGGCGCTGGCTGTTGCCACTGAGGACAAGTTAGAATCGCTGCTCATTGACTGTGTGAGTGCGATCGCTCAGCCCCACCAGATTGGGCATGTGCGGATTTCGATTGGCGTTCCTCCTGGCACCAAAGGATTAGACGCGATCGATGCAGTCTTGGAATACGAGCATATTTGGTGTGTTTTGTCGGAAGCAGCCCCCGATATTGAAGGCTATAACGCCCGTGATTATCAGTACCTAACGCGCTGTCAATCAGAGCTGAAGACACTAGCCTGGCGTGTCAACCTATCTGAGGCGATCGCTCTCTTGCAGCACGGCGGTTTCCACGAAGAGCAAATCCAGCGCATCCTGCAGTTGCCTTGGGACGGGTGGCATCGTTCGTGGTGGGATACCTTTGATCCGCAAGGTCAGCTCGGACTCCCCTTCCAGCGGTGGTTCCGCACACGCTGCTATGGCGACGGCACCTACACTCTGCAATACCGTGACCATTACCCACAGGATGCCCCCACTTGCTTTTGCGGCGTGTGGCAAAAGGTTCCTGTCATGATGGCTCATTCAGCCCATCAGTTTGGCGCAGTGCTTACTAGCCTACGAACTGCTCAGCATGCACTGAAAGCCCAGCGATGCCTATTGCTAGCCGACGACCTCACCGACCTGGAAGCGGAAGCCTACATGCGTCAAGGAGTCAGCCTGTATCCACTTCAGCAATCGCCCCTAACTGAGCCGGTTTGGAATTATCCTCGTCCTCAATCCAGACAGCAAAATCCGCACATCTTACTGGAATCTCCTATCCGAGCGGAGCAAGCTAGGTGAGGTAAAGGTTAGAGGGTTATGGCAGGCAGTGATATGACTGTACCCACCACTCATTACGCCATCATCCACACCCGACTACCCACCCTCGTCACTCTGGCGGCGCCGAATCACGTCTCGAAGACAGCTCAATCATCGGCATGGGCGGACGCGATGGTTGGTCGGGTAAGTAACGAATAGGCGATTGCTCTGGTAAATCGACAGGACGAAGATATCGTTGCCAACCTCGCAGAGAAAGCGCTCCACTCACAGCTAGTACACCCAAAAACGCTAATAATGCCTGTCCTTCCATCATCCCCAGCAGGATATTAAGAGTTCCGGCAGTGACCACCGTACTGACGACAGGTTCTTTTCTGAAAAATCGCTTGATGGACACAGATAGTTGTGGGTCTTCTACAACAGTGAACAAGACGGGCGACTGATGCAAATAGCATCACGTTAGCAAGGCTTGTCAACCTCGCTGATACTGGGAGCACTTCTCCCATGGTAGAGCCAGCTTAGAAACTTAGCGGAATTCACTAGCCCAGTTCCCAGATGCACGGAGCATACACTATCGAGCAGCCTGCCCTTAAACAAGCCCCAGCCAGCTGAGAACTCCCTGCCCTGTGAAGTACTCAATCAAAAGCACCAATATAAAACCCACCATCGCAGCTCGCCCATTCAACCGCTCTGCATATGCCGTGAACCCGGTCTTGGGTCGCTCAATCTTGGGAACAACAGTGGGTTCTAAGTCAGCCATAAATTTGCCTGTAATCAAAATACCTCTACCTTGATTGTCTAAAGGGACGGGATAAACGTCAATTTCGGTTCTCCGAAGAGGGAGGGGGTTAGAGGGTAAAGGGTAGAGGGTGGATGGGTAAAGGAGTGAGTAAGACTTCGGCGTAGAACTCCAGCGTGAGAGCCCGTCGAACTGGTAGAGAAGGTGGGTGAGTAGAGGAAGCAGCTTTCCGAATTCCGTAGAGCTATTGTCCTTTTGGAGAGTATTCCAAATTCCAAATTCCGAACTCCGAATTCCGAACTCCGAATTCAACCCCATCACTCCCCTACTCTATTCCCTGCCTACACAAAGCTCCGCCCGAACGGAAAGAGTGCCAGAACCATGAGCTTAAAGTGTTGTTTGGCGAAAGGTAAGCCGATGATGGTGATAGCGAGGAGGATACCCCAGAAGAGGTGGTTGAGGGCAATGACCCAGCCGAAGAGGAAAATCCAGATAATGTTGAGAATTAGCACCAGCGTGGAGTCGGCTTCGGGGCTGACTTTGATTTCCCGACCAAAGGGCGTGAAGGTCGCGACGCCGAGTTTAATAGCCTCAATACCAAAGGGGATGCCGATGATGGTCAAGCAAGTGCTGATGCCCCCTGTGATGTAACCGATGCCGCTCAGAAATCCACCAAAAATCAACCAGATAATGTTGCCTAATAAGCTCATAGCCTGATTCTCCTGAGGTATGACTATCCCTAGTCGTTGCCAGCATAGCTTTTTTGCCAGAGGGCTTAACCGAACCGCGCAGGTGTAATTTACCGAGTATTTTTCCGGTATGGTGGCAGTGAGCGGTGGCAATACCATTTCGATCAATTGTGGTTACACATCACAAATCCGTGGGGGTATACGGCTGTGCGCTCCTGCCCCAGAAGAACGTACGCCCCCGACGAAATGTGTAGTTACCACACACGAATTGGTACAGGCCGGAATAGATGATAGGCAGGATTGACAATCATGGACGATCGCGATCGCATTCCCCCAGGTATGAGTCCCGAGAAGTACAAGCGGCTCATGGCCGAAGCTAAAGCACCTTACAAAGGGCTACGAAAATTTGTCTATGGCGCGTTCGGTGCTTCGGGAGCGATCGGGGGCTTTATTTTCTTAACGCAGGTTCTGTCAGGCCGCGATGTCGCCTCTGCATTGCCCAATCTGCTGCTACAGGTCGGCGTCGTTGCCCTAATGGTATTTCTCTTTCGTCTCGAAAGTCGGAAGCCCTCAGAGTAAGGCTTCCAACTGCGCTGTCAGGGCCATGGCTCGAATCCCTTTTTTGTCTTCCACAAATTTCATCTGGCGCAGCAGTTCCTGATCCCATGGGTTGGCTAGCATCGAGATAGCACAGTTAGGGATGACCTTTGTCACTTCCCGCTTCAGCCGCGTCAATAGCAATATTTTGGTAGCTTCCCCGTTGGGTAGACTGGGCGCGACCACCAAATCCCAAATCGTTGTATTGAAAACCCCATCACTGGTAGCTCGGACAAAGCCTACCAGCGTCTTTTCACGGATGGAGCGAGCTATTACACAAAAAGGTGAGTGCTGCAAAGCCAGAGCAAGCTTATCCGGCGCACGTACCGGGAAGTTAGCCTGGACAAAGAGTTGGTTCAGTTCTTCAGGGGCGATTGCCTGCTTATCGGTGCTCAAGAAAACGCGGGTAATCTTGCGACGACTAGAGTTTGCAGAACGATTAGACTTTTCAGGCATGAGATACGGGGTTTGCAGGCACATTATCTATTAGATACAGCGACTGCCCCACCAAGCAAGCGAATAAACTCGGTGCAGAGTAAATCAATCAGGAGAGTAATTGCTCTGCTAGTGATAGACACCGGGAATAAATACTCATCATGTATTGCTGATTGTGCGTCACTCTGCAACCTCTCTTTCCCACCTAGCACCAATGAAGATATGCCTTATCAAAACAAATAACATAAATGAGCTTTCTATGAGAGACGAATGAAACACATTTCAAGACTTCTAATGTGAGCATAATATTGTCCACAAACTGAATTGCTAAGTTAAGAATGTCCAGGAAAACATCCATTTGAGGAATCAACAATGTCTGAATCCAAAACTCAGCAAGGTCAAATCTCTGACGAGCAACTGCAAACTATCTCTGGTGGTGTCGACTTCGATCAGCTCCGTCGCGAAAACCTCGATAAAGATGCCGTCGACTTCGATCAGCTCCGTCGTGAAAACCTTGATAAAGACGCTGTCTCCGACGAGCAATTGCAAGGGATTGCGGGTGGCGTTGACTTTGATCAACTCCGTCGTGAAAACCTCGACAAAGACGCGGTAGATTTCGACGAGTTGCGTCGTGAGAACCTCGATAAAGACTAAGATTTTCCATCGAGTGCTTCTTCTATCTCTACGTAACTGTTTGAGCCTCAAGTAAAGAATGGCCTCTTTGACCGTAGTCAAAGAGGCTTTTTTTAGTAACTAAGCGGTGTGTTGGGCCTGGTTGACTGACAAAAGTCCTAAGCCCCTTACCTTTCGTTGCCGTAACTGGCTACTAGAAGTCACGCCTGCGGCTAGAAAGTCTGCTTGCGCGGACTGTTGCACCGAGGGTTTTGGTAACCTGTGGCAGCAGGTTTAGCTCCCATAGGCGTGGTTTTAACCGCTTGCCGCAAAAGGTTTGTTTTATTTCCCGTGATGTGGCCACCGATTTCAACGCAATCAATCAGCGACTAGCGTCCAGCTCTTGGCGAATTTCTGACTCTTGGCTGCTGACATCCGCGCCTTCTAATTCGCTGACACTGGCCGAATTAGCCTCTGCTTTGCCATTGCCACCCCCATTCCCCGCCGAGGGAGTGCCAGAAACACCTGCTGATTGTGACGTTGTCTCTGATTCTGGTAGCTCAAGTTCAAGTTGTTGAACAGCCCCCTCTTCAGGTTTCGTTTCTGAATCTGTTTCCGCTTGCGATTCAGCACCGGGCTGGTCCTTAGCTTGCTCTTGCCCTAGCCAAGGCGAATCAAAATGATGCCACGGTAGAACGGGCTCATTGGGCAAGCTTTCACTCAACACCGTAATGTTGTCTACATCCGGTTTCGGTAAGCTTACACGCCTCTCTAAGACATTGTTTTGGGAGTCATCACTCATAACGCGGGCGCTCTGAGTTCGGTAAAGGATGAGCTTGTTTCCATCCGAAGACAGAATGCACTCTGCAACTCACATCAAACCGGCTGGGATACCGATTAGGTAGATCGCCAAAATGTTTATCAGCATGATAGCAGCTGTGCCCCAGATGGTATACGCAGCATATTTAAGGCTCTGTGAAATATCCTCTAACCGCTGCTTGTTGGCTTTATATGTTTCAGCAAGATTGACCAGCATTTGTAGCTGATATTCATTGGAGGATAAAAGCAGATAAGTCTCCAGAAACTTTTGGTCCTCCAGGTTGGGGGTGACTGCAACTTGGCGCGATAGAAAGGCCCCCATGAGCAACGAGAAACTGATAAGAAAGCCAATGACCTCGGCCAGGCTAAAGAGACCACCCGCAATAATTAGCCGCGAAATGCTCAAACTCGTCAGCAGAGCTCCATTGGCGACAAACAGAATGTTGAGCTTGGTGGTCAGGATTTGGCTTTGATCATTTTGTTCAGCGATGACCATCCGCACATCCTGTGCCGCTAGCTTTAGGGTCGCACGCGAAATCGACGGGGGGTCTGGCGGGGGATCCTCTACAGGCAGGCTGAGCTGGACCTCTGGTGAGGGGGCTTCTGCAGATGCAGAAACCTCACTACCGGGATCAGGCTTGGGAGTTGAGGGCTGCGAGGCTGCCTCAGGCGACGAACTCGCTTGCAGCGACACAGGTGACACGGATGGTGGAGCTCCCTCGAGAAGGGTGGGTGATCCAGCAGTCGTTATCTATTTTTCTAAAGTTGAAATTGATAAATTATTTTATTCAATACTAGCCGAGATAACAGCCGGCGTACAGCTCGGTTTGAAGATTTTGATAGTGGGCGATCGCCCATCCTCAGCCCCCCAGTCTTAATGCTAGGTAAAAGCCTAGATCGAACTCACTGAATTGCCTACGGCTATCGCTGTACGGTCTGTTCGGTGTAAAAACCGCGTATTTCTGTAGGAAAACAACACCTGATCAATCAAGGTCATTTTGACAGAATGATTATGAATATGAGAGGGGAATTTGATGAAGCGCTCACTGAGAAGCTCGATTGCAAAGTGGTTTACTAATCTCATCCGTAACTCCAAATATCGCTGGCTAATCATTCTTGGATCATTAGTTTATTTGGTCAGTCCGTTAGATATTTCACCGGATGTTTTTCCAGTGATTGGATGGATTGATGATGGACTGCTAGCCAGCATCGTTGTGACTGAATTAGCTCAATTTGTTCTGGAACAACGCCGTAAGCAAGAGGGTGTGAAGTCAGCAGTCCCCTCTGAAAATGCGGTTGGTTCTGTGATTGATGTTGAGTCCGTTTCTGTGAGCTAATCGCAACTCTCTACTTCTAGACAAGGTTTACTTGAGGATTAAAAAATGACAACGACGACAACCGAACGTACCCAAACTGATTGGACCCAGGCCAGGGAAGAAAACAAACAGCGTGCCGCACGAGTTCGCGAAATTTTGAAGGCAGCAGCCCTTGAAACATTTTCAGAAGTCAAAGCAGGCTCTGCCGACCTCAATGTTCTGACGCGCCAGTCCATGGATGCATGGCTTGAGGAACAGGTGGCGGCAACAACTAAGTCTGCTGGTGAAACTGTCAGCGTTCAGCCTACCGTTGCGACAGACACCGAGGGCAAGGCTGCGATCCCTACGTGGCGCGAACTCATTCTGCGATCGCTAGGGATCGTACGCGATCGCAAAGCCGATTGGTTCCAGCAGTTCCGCACTCACCTGAAAGAGCAAGCCGCTAAGTTTGACGCTGACATGACAGAAGCAAAGGGTGATTCCTACAGCAAGGCTAAGTCCCTGTTTCAGCGACTAGTTACTTGGGTCGAGTCAAACCGCCATCAGGACACTCACGCGACACCTTCTGAGGAGTCTCAACCCGTCAGCATTGAAGTCATTGATGAGAGTGGAACTGTGGTCAACTTGGAACAGAAGGTGCAATAATCGCA
>JBCBJE010000010.1:0-16649 GCA_038523735.1 Cyanobacteria bacterium J06626_18
ATGTCGGAAGCTGGGGCTGAATGTATTGCATCTAGAAGTAATGCCGGAGAACCAGAAGGCATACGCCTTCTATTGCAAGCAGGGATACGTAGATCGCCAAAGTTCTCTGCTGACGAAGTTGCTTTTCAAGAACTACAGAAAGCGGAGAAGTTGGCAGGACAGATGATTCAGCTAATCAAGCAGAGAATCCGAAAATAGTGTAATTCACTTGTATTTGTGCTTTTTGCGAACATATTAAAGCCACTTCGTCAGCAGAGAACTTTGGCGATCTACGTATCCCTGCTTGCAATAGAAGGCGTATGCCTTCTGGTTCTCCGGCATTACTTCTAGATGCAATACATTCAGCCCCAGCTTCCGACATTCTGCTTCCATGAAGGCAAAGGTTTGGCGACCGATGCCCTTGCCGCGATAGGGCTCGCGGAGGAAAATCTCATCCACAAAACCACCCAGTCCGTGATATTCCAGGCTGTAGCCGATGGTGATGGCGACGTAGCCAATGGGTGTATCATCCGCCATCACTAACCAAATACGGCCATGGGCAGGATTTTCAATCAAGCCAGCGATCGCCTCACGCGCTTTATCGGGAATAAAAGGATGGCCGTCGAATTCGTAGAATTCCTCTACAAGCTGCATCAGTAGGTCTGTGTGATGCGCTTTAGCTAACTCATAGCGGATGTTCATAGGTTTCGGAAGGGAGGGCTGAACTATCCCCCATGATTGCTCAGAATACGGTAGCGTGACTTTCGGAAAGTTGAGCATCTCGCCTGGAGACCTTTTCAGAAACCTTTGCAGCGATCGCCTACAGACCGCTTGGATATTTAGGAGCATTGGCTGATGACCGTATGGAATCCCTCTAGCGCCAACGTTACTCGCCTCACAAGCGATGAAGTCACCACGATTCAAAGCAAGCTCGCGCCTCCAGTTGAGGGGCGTTACTATGCCGATGCCGTGTTTGAAGGCGGCGGCGTCAAGGGGACGGCGTTTTTGGGGGCGCTGCGGTGCTTTGACGACGCAGGCATTCATCTCCGTAAGGTGGCGGGGACTTCCGCCGGGGCGATTACCGCTGCAATGGTGGCAGCAGGCTTTGCTATTGAGGAACTAGAAACCATCATTGGTCAGCTGGACTATGAGGCACAATTCCTCAGTCAGAAAACGAGCCGTCTGATTTTTAACGGATCGCCGGATGATGATTTGCAGAATCCCGTCTGGATGCTGACAAATCTGCTCGTTTCACGTCAAATGGGGCAGTACTCGTCAGAACCTTTCCAAGAGTGGCTGAGCGCTCAATTGACAATCAAAGCCGCTGGTAAAGCCCTCACCTTTGGCATGATTGCCAACGGGATGAAAGCGGTGAACGTCGAACCGGAAGAGATTCCCTGGGCCCAGCAGCGGGCCGTCAAAGTAGTCGTTTCAGATATCAGCTGCGGCGAAATGTTGGTGCTGCCCGATGATCTTCCTGCATCAGAGCAATCTGGCTTCAGCGTGGCAGAGGCGGTACGTCTGTCGATGAGCATTCCGTTCTTCTTTGAGCCGGGGCAATTGAAAGGGTCCATGATTGTGGATGGCGGCATCCTGAGCAACTTCCCGTTATGGATTTACGATGCTGAACCAGGCCGCAAGCCCCGCTGCCCAACGTTTGGATTTCAGCTAGTGAATGCCGAGGATGAGGCTCCCCGCCCCATTGAGGGAGTCGCTGACTTGGTGGTGGGTATGTTTGCCACCATGCAGTCAGGCCGCGATCGCCGCCACCAGCGCGAGAATGACCAGGGTCGCATCATCAATATCGACACGCTAGGCATTTCGACCACAGATTTTGGCCTGTCCAACGAAGACAAAAGTCGGCTTTACCAGAAGGGCTACGAAAGCACAAAAGCTTTTCTACTTAACCAGTGGAGTTGGCAAGCACATTTGGAGGCACGGGGCTTTGAGGAGAAGGAAACTCAGCTTGTGGCTTAGATGGAGATTAAGGGGGTGTGGTGCATCCCTCACAGCCAAGGTTTCTCAATTTGGTGATATGGAAATGCGCGCAGTCGGCCACTTGGTCACACCACTCCAGGGAGCAAACCTTAATCCGGATCCCTACACAGACAGCGACGTGCAACGCCCTACCTCGTAACACGTTCAAGCTCTTCACGAACAACTTTTCGGAGGGTTTCCTCAAGTGATTCGCGACTTGCCTGAATATGCTGGCACAGGGCCTCATTGATCAATGTTTGGTAGTTTCCTCCGCCAGCAGCATGAACTTGCTCACGAAACCACGCCAGAACCTCATCATCTAGCCGGATAGTGATGCGGGTCTTGCCTGAGGATGTTGGGTCGATTGCTCCTCGTTCACCTTGGCTGAAATCATATTCTGCTTCCATGACTATCCCTCTTCGTACTGTTGTCGTTCTTGTCGAGTTGCTTTGCGAGCAGAGATGACTTGAACCTCATCGCCACGTAGTGTGTAGACAACCACCAAAACTCTGCCAAACGCATCAAGGCCAATTGTGACAAATCGCTCTTCGTCAAACCGCTTGTCTGGGATGTTGATGGCCAAGTCATCCGCAAAGACTGACACCGCATCAGCGAAGTCAACACCATGCTTACGAAGATTAGTAGCTGCCTTATCCCTGTTCCATCGGTAGACCATCTTCATTATGGTATGCACGTCTGTACATGCTACCGAGCACAAGCTCTAATTTTGGTTAATCTCCAAACAGCTATAGCTCTGCGCTTTTGCGGCTTGAAGTTTTGTTCGGACAGCATCTTGTCCAGATTTCGGGGGGTGGGCGGTAAGTCAAACATTGATGCCCTGTAGAACATCGAAAAACTGTAGCGACAATGGCTACAGACACTCTCCCTTCTTTGATATGAAACAGGAATTAATGATATTCCCAGCAGGGAATCGGAGTGGGTGTGAGTAAGCGGAATTGAGAGCTGCGCTGGCTAGGGTTTGCCTTAACCATGACGTTAGTATTTTTAGGAGCAACGGCTGTCCGTAGTCAAACGCCTGACCCTTTAGTCATAGAGCGGACGGGTGAGTTCTGTGTAGATGATCCAGCGTGCTTTAACCGTTTTCATCCCGATATTCCTCCTGCTGCCACAGCTCAACCGGGACAACCGATCGTGTTGGGCACTCGCGATGCCTTGGATGGAGCCTTTGGGCCAGGGTCTACTCCGGAAGATGTGGTTGCCGCTGATTTATTGTTAGTGCATCCACTGACAGGGCCAATCTTTATCGAGGGCGCTCAGCGGGGAGATGTGCTCGCTGTGACGATTGAAGATATCGAACCCGATCCCTATGGCTATACGGTGATTGCGCCTGGATTTGGGTTTCTGCGTGATTTGTTTCCTGATCCATACATCGCCAACTGGAGCCTCGATCGCACTGCTGCAGTCTCAGAAGAGATTCCCCAAGTGGAGATTCCCTTTGCCCCCTTTGCTGGATCATTGGGTGTGCTGCCTGGCGATCCTGAGTTAGAAACCTTTTTAACCCGCGAGGCTGAACTTGCAGAAGTGGGCGGAATTGCGCTGACTCCCCTCCCAACGGGGGCGCTGCCCGCTGATTTGTGTGGCCCTGAAGGGACGGATAGCGATCGCTGTATTCGAACCATTCCCCCCCGTGAAAACGGTGGCAATATGGACGTGAAGCAGATGCAGGTAGGAACGACGGTTCTGTTTCCCTGTTTTGTGGATGGCTGTGGGTTATTTGCTGGGGACGTGCATTATGCTCAGGGGGATGGGGAGGTCTCGGGGACTGCCATTGAAATGGGGGCAACGGTTACCGTATCGACCGCAATTCGTGAAGGATTGGGCGCACAAGTCAAAGCCCCCCAATTTGAAGGAGGCGATCAGCTCAAGGCATTGGCACCCGAAGAATTCTATGGGACTACGGGGATTCCGATTAAGAAGGCAGGTGAAATTCCGCCCTACCATACCTATTTGAACAGTGAGGTGCTGGAACCCCTGAGTAACTTGTCAGAAGATCTGACATTGGCGGCTCGCAATGCGCTCATCGATATGGTGGACTATCTTGTCAACAATCATGGCTTGACCCCTGAGCAAGCTTATGTGGTTGCCAGCGTAGCGGCAGACTTACGGATTGGGCAGCTCGTAGACGTGCCCAATTACCTGGTGTCGGCAATCATCCCATTGACCATCTTTACGGAGCCAGAGACCTCTCAGAACAATTCCCAGAGCAATACAGAGGTCGCCTTTCAGTGAAGCGTCGTGATTGTTTCAAGAGCATGGGTGCGATCGCCCTATTGCCATTGGCCCATACCCTCTTTCCTCAATGGAAGGTGTACCGGAAGCTGCACCTGTTTATCGTGGTCAATCGCGAAGATGCCGTGGCCTACGATTTAGGGCAGGCGATTGCCCCTACCCTTGCCGACGAGATTCCTGAGTCCAGAGCCCTGGTGACTCGTGCCCGCGATTCACTGCGGCTAGCCAGTTTAATCAGCACACAGCAGCTCGACGTGGCCCTGCTACCTCGGTCCGAACTGACGGCTTGGCAAGACCATCAATATCCCTATGATCAGCTGCAGTCCACATCCTTGAAAGAACTGTTCGCGGTAGAAGACTATGTGTTGATCAGCCGTGATGACTTCCGTTCAGAACACGCAGCTTGGATTAGGGAGACGTTGCAAGCTCATTTGTAATCAAAATTGTCTTTCAGCACGTTATCCGAACCCTGGCGTTTTCGAGATAGGGAATCTGTGCCTGAAGCTGAAGGCTGACTGCTTCAGCGATCGCCTGTCCGTCTTTCACAGAACAATCCTCAGCCACCACCACATCAAGTTCTGCGTAGAGCCGATGTCCCAGCCATCGAGCCCGAATTGTACCGATTGACTCTACCTCAGTCACAGGCTCAGCGGCATGGCGCAGGGTGTCGATAATGTCTGGGTCAACGCCATCGAGTAAGCGCATAAAGATGGTTTGTCCTGACTTCCAGACAATTTTGAGCAGCAAAACCGTAATCACCAGACCCACCAGTGGATCAACCCAGGCATACCCGGCCCCAACGCCGATGGCACTCACCAACACGGCCAGACTCACTACGCCGTCAGCTAAGGCGTGTTGTCCATCCGCGACTAAGGCGGCGCTACCAATTTCGCGTCCGACTCGCATACGAAAGATGGCAACGGTTTCATTGCCAATGAAGCCGATTAGAGCTGCGATCGCCAATGCTCCCACATGATGAATGGGCTGAGGATGGTAAAAGCGATCGATAGACTCATAGGCCGTCATCAGGGCACTCAGCAAAATGATGCCCACAACGGCCACGCCTGCCAGGTCTTCGACCCGCCCATACCCGTAGGCAAATCGCTTTGTTGGTTGACGTCGCCCGATAATGAAGGCCACACCCAACGGTAATGCGGTCATGGCATCGCCTACGTTGTGAATTAGATCAGCTAAGAGCGCGACGCTCCCCGACAGCCAAAATACAATCGCCTGTGCGACCGCCGTTAGGATGAGCCCAACGAGTGACACCTTCACGGCCCAAAGCCCACGCTCTGAGGTTGCAATGGCAGCATCAATTGCACCATGAGTATGGGTGTGAATATCCTCTCCATGCCGATGACTGTGGCGGGATGTCTGGGTAGACGATGCGGGAACCGAGAGTTGCGTCATAGGTGTCATGCTTGATTAAGACAGCGATCGTTTGACTTGAATTCTGAGGAATGATCGCTCATTATCTCGATATTTCTCTACACTTAACTGTCGCAAATCGAACATGAATTACGTTCATCACCCCTTTCTAGAAATAGTGTCGCAAGAGTATCTGTGGCGCTCCCAACCTCCGGCCTCATCTAGAAATACTTGATTAAATCCTTTGGGGTTTCTGGCTGAGGACAGTCGCAAACAAGATAATTCCTCCTCCCACCAGTCCTCTGATGCCTAGCATTTCCCCCAGAAACCAGAACGAGAATAGGGCTGCAAACACAGGTTCGAGTGTGTAAATCAAAGCGGCTTCGTAGGCTGGCATCCAGCGCTGAGCTATGGCCTGCGACCAGATAGGCATTACGGTGACCATAAGACCCAGGTACACAAGGCTACCGAAGTGATGTGTCATGGACTGAAACTGCTGCACTAGTTGAGGTGCGGCCCAGAGCCAACTGAGGAGCGTCATCGTCAACAACTGCGTGGCAGCAAGTGGAAGAGAAGGATGGCGGGGGGTGACTGTTTCTAGCAGCAAGATGTAGGTTGCTGCACCGCAAGCACAACCAAGCGTCAGCAGGTTACCTTGGCTTAATCCACCGCCCTCCCAAGACATGATGCCAATACCCAAAACTGCCAGCCCAGCCGCGATCGCAATTCTCATAGGCAAATGCCGCCCCAGGATAGTCCCAAATACGGGAACCAAGATGACGTTCAGGCTGATAATAAAGGCCGCTCGACTAGCTGAAATGGTCTCCAACCCAATCAGAGCCGCCGTACATTCAGCAAAATAAAGACTGCCTAGCAGGACTCCGTCTCGCAGCAAACGCAGATTTAGCTGACGTAGCCAAGGTGCCAGGGCGATCGCAGCCACAGCGAAACGAACCGATAAGATCACACCAGGAGAAAGGTCACTAACGACCGCCTTCTGCAGTGGAAAAGATGTCGCCCAAAACACCGTAGTCATAACGAGCAGAAAGACGCCCCAATGGTGCCGATTTTTTGCAGTTAAGACCTGATTCATCGATATCGCTGCTCCATCCAGACGCGGATTTGATTTTCGGAAACGCGATCGATGGATCGCCCGGTTGCTGGGTCATGAGCGCTCCACCAAAGATTGCCAGCCTCATCGCGGGTGTGCCAAACACGTAGTTCGTTTGGCTTGAGCAAAACCTGCAACAAACCATCCCAAATAATTCCTATGCTTAGCCGCATCCACCAGCTTCGTGCTTTCGGAGGTGGCGTTGGCACAATTAGCTCCAGTCGCTGATATTCCAGCCAATCAATTGAAGGCTTCATCGCACTAAACTCCTAGCGGCAAATTCATCCTGAGAGGCGAGGCCGTGCTCCTACAGTCCCAAGCGCGCTGCAGATGGACGAAGAAAAGCAGCCTTGTTGCAGATGTCCTCAACCGTAGTCACTCCATGCCCAGCCAACAAGTGATAAACCAAATCGCATCCATCAGGGAACTTGATAGGTTTCTCAGCCAAATTTGAGAGAATGCGAGAGTGGGAAGTAGAAGATTGGAGGTGGAAGGAAAGGGAGTGATGGAGTCATGGAGTGGGGGAGTGATGGAGTAGTGGGTAATGAATGGGTAGTAGGTAGTGGGTAATGCGTTCTGTACAGCTACCAACCACCAATTACCAAGAACCAACAACTAATAACCAATTACCAAGAACCAACAACCAAGAACCAACAACTTTCCACCCATGAGCCACGATCGCAGACCACCCCTCAATCTCTCCCATCTACAGCTTCTGATTGCGGTGGCGGATTGTGGCAGTTTTAGTGAGGCAGCGCTGCAGTTGCAGATGTCGCAGTCGGCGGTAAGTTATGCGATCGCGTCGCTGGAAACGGATTTGGGGGTGAAGCTACTATCACGGGGTCGCTATGGGGCATGTCTGACACCAGTTGGTGAACAGGTGGTGGATCGGGCGCGACAGATTACTTACCTAATGGACGATATTTTCAAGCAAGCCAATCTTTCACGGGGCTTGCAGGGTGGCCATGTGAGGATTTCATCCTTTCGCAGTGCGGCTACGCATATTCTGCCGGAGGTGATTGCGGAGTTTTGTCGCTGCTATCCCCAAATTGCAGTTAGCATTGCGGACCATGACGATCGCCCCGCCGTAGAGGCAGACCTACGGCGCGGACGCGCTGACATTGGCATCACCTATCTACCCACGGGCAGCGAGTTTGAAACACGCGAACTAATGCGCGATGAGTTCATCGTTCTGTTTCCGCCAGACTTCACGCCCAAAGGAAACTCGCTTACGTGGGAGGATGTGATGGCCTATCCGCTGATTATGGCTCCCGAAGGTGATGGCTGTGACGCTATGGTCTACGCTCACTGTGAAAAGCATGGCGTCCACCTGCAGCCGACCTACCAAATCCGTTCTGATGCCACGATTGTGAACCTGGTAGCTAAAGGCTTGGGGACGGCCATTAGTCCTCGACTGGCAGCAGAACCAATACCTAAAGGGGTCCGAGTCTACAGTTTGCCGATGCCGCTATTCCGAGTAATTTGTGCCGCAACTTTAACCGATGCGTTGCTGACACCAGCCGCTTTCGCCTTCCTAGATTTGCTCAAAGCAACGTTTCAGTACCGACTACAGCCTACGGAGAATTCTCTGTCGCGAGGGACTTGCGTTGACATTATCAGGAGCAGTTGATAACCCTTCTGGTGAGAGCGGCAAGGCGAAGATGCGGGTTCGATATGGGGAGGGGACATTTCGCTGTCCCCAGACCCCATCGACCAGAACATGCCGCCGTCTTGGACCTCGCGGAAGGAGAGGGCTGGTGAGGTCGATGAACCGGTTGGGTTCAGTTTAATCTTGGTTAGGGTATTCAAGTACCGCTGTGAGACTGTAAGAATGGCAACTGCCTAAAGTAGTCTCTTTGTTGTATGAATCATTTCTACAATGACAGATGCCTGAGATTTCTTCTCAGAGCTACGCCGATAGAGTTTCGGGTTCTAGGCAAGTGTCTGTATGCGAGGGGCGATCGGAGGGAATGGTCTGCAGCCACTGTTCGCCGAGGCCGCGCAGGGCTTGCATGACGGGCTGCAGTTCTAGTCCCTTTTCGGTAAGAGAGTACTCCACACGAGGCGGAACTTCGGCATAAACCTTACGGGTTACAAGACCGTAGCGTTCGAGTTCGCGCAGTCGAGCTGTCAGCGTTTTAGTGCTGATGCCAGGCAGCGCTTCTAAAAATTCATGCGTCCGCCGACTCCCCACAAACAATTCGCGGAGAATCAGAATAGCCCACTTGCTACCCACGATCTCAAGAACGTACTGAATGGGGCAGCGGGTTTCTGAGTATTGATTAAGCTGAGCCATAACGTTAAGACCGTTGGGAACACGAGTTAAGCAAATCACTAGGTTAATGATGCTTGCTACCTATCTGGTGCCCGGCACTTCTCTGGGTTCTCTTAAGTTTTCGTTATTGGTTATTCGTTATCGGTTGATGGTTCTTCGTTCTTGGTTCTTCGCTCTTGGAACGTATTACCCACTACCCCTTCACTCCCCCACTCCGTGACTCCATCACTCCCTTTCCCTCTACCCTCCTACCCTTCCACTTCCCTACTCAACGGCTCCCATACCCAGGCACGATCGCTCTCAATGCGCAGCAGTTGCCAGTCTTCGGTGTCAGGAATTGCCTGCAAGACGACGGTGAAGGGAACTTGGGATTGCTGGAGGCGGCGGCGATTAGGATAGCGAAGTTTGTATTGGTAGGTGCCGGTGACTTCGTAGGCTAGGGTTGAGGCAACTTGGACAGGGCGGGTTTGGCGAACTTTAACACGGTTGATTGAGAGGGACGGGGTCGCGTCGGTTTGGAGAGAGAGCTGTTGCCAAAGGTCAGTTTGGTAAGCTTCGGCTTGGACGGCGACGGCTTGAGCCACGACAGCTTGCGGGGGGGCTGCGGCGAGACTGCTACAGCCAGTCATGCCAATGAGGACTAGGAGGCCAGCGAAACAGGCGAGGAGGCTGCGAATGGGTTGCCTAATCACGGACTCGTAAGCTCCTGGGGTCGAGGGCATCGCGGAGACCATCTCCCAATAGGTTGAACGACAAAACCGTTAGCACGATCAAAATAGCAGGGGGCCAAATTAGCCAAGGGTGCAGGACCAGAATGGAGGCATTGGTCGCTAGCGAGAGCATATTGCCCCAGGAAGGATCGGGCTGCTGAATGCCCAGACCAATCAAGCTCAGAATGGCCTCAGCCACAATGAATCCGGGAATCGCTAGGGTTGCTGAAATGATCACGTAAGTCGCGGTCTGGGGCAGCACGTGGTTCAGGATAATGTAGAGCGATCGCCCCCCCATGGCCCGCGAAGCTTCCACATAGGTTTGGGATTTAAGGGAGAGTACCTGGCCCCGGACAACCCGCGCTAATCCCGTCCATCGTACGAAGGACGTAATTATCACAATCAGCAAAAAGCGCTGAGCACTAGAGAGCGTGGGAGGCAGTACCGCCGCTAGGGCAACCAGCAGGTAAATGTCAGGAATGGTCATGATGACCTCGACCAAACGCATGAGGACGCCGTCTACCCAGCTGCCGAAATAGCCCGCCAGTCCACCCACAAGCATCCCCAACGGAAAGGAAATGGCAATACCAATGAGACCGATGCTTAAGCTAATGCGTCCGCCATAAATCAGACGGCTGAGTTGATCACGGGCTTGTTCGTCAGTCCCTATCAGGTTTAATCGTCCGGGGCCAACTGTGCCGAATAGATGGCGATCGCCCGCAAAGCCTGGAAAAAACTGAACTTCTTGAAACCGGGGCGCCGACAGCGAAAACCGGGTTGGCACCGGCAGCCTAACCTGTAACCAACGGTAAGGATCGCCCTTCACAAATAGCCGAATGGGTGAAGGCTGATCAAAGTCCACAAAGATCTCACGGATTCCTGTTGCGAGGGATACCGGGCCTTGAGTGGTGGGATAAACATGGGGCCCCATCCATTCTTGGGTGTCGTGATTGCGCCAGTAAATCTGCGTAGGGGGTAGCAGCGAAGCGTTAGGTGCCTGGAAGTAGGCATCATAGGGAGCCACGAATTCGGCTACAAAGACCGTCGCATAAAACACCAGCAGGATGATCGCGCCCAGCCTTGCCAAACCATTTTTTTGAAGTTTTTTCCACCAAGTCATGCCAGCACCGACACCCAATTAGGTTGAGACAACGCTTTTCTCGTTCTCCACCATGAACACATTTGAGTATAAGTTGGCAATGATCTGTTTACCTTCTTGAGTTAAAGACAGATAGCGCAAACCATCCTGAACGTAAGGATGAACAACGTTCCAGTAGAACTTAGGATAGTTGTGGCGCAAGTCGCCGGGGTGCTGGTAGCTCAGGTGCTTGTTCTGCCCAGTTTCTTCAAACTCGTAAAAGAGCGCCCCAATCTTTTTGAGATAGCGAGGATCGCTGAGTTGCCCAATTAGGTCAGCTGCTCGCACCAGTCCAGGATAATGTCGGGTATCCTGATGATCCTCTTCTTTAGGAACCGGGAATCGGGTCAGCTCGACGTTTCGCTTAATAATTTCGGCATCAATAATATGGTTGCCACCGAAGCGTTCTTCGATGAATAACTTACCTCGGTCAACATGAAAGGGCGTAAGCGATGCGTCGGAAGCACCTGGGCTAAGCTGCACCATATCCTCACCATATCCCGTGGCATACAGATGCTCTTTATCCTGATCGCCCCGACAGACGCCCTTAACGTAGCCAATGTCGTGACATACCAAGGAAATAATGAAGTGCAGCCAGTCCTCGCAACTGACACCCCCTTCACGAATCTGTTTGCCGCGTAGAATCTCTTGACCCACTAACGTGACTAAGATCGTGTGCTCAACATTGTGATAAAGAGCATCACTATTGGCGATATTTTCCAACGCCATGCTGCCCGCCCAGGCAATAATGTCTTCGTAATTAGGATTGAGACCACCGTAGGTTCGGTGATAGCCAGTGCGGAGCTTTTCGACAAAATCAGAGATCAGAATCTCAGTTGCGTTGAACATGCTCGATGCCTACCTAAACGGAATAAAAAGCTGCCCTCTATCGTTTCAGGAACGCTGCCGATTGCTATTGAGTATAGCGACAGGGGCTGGGTCTGGGGTGATTCGTTCGTCAGGATTTATGGAACCGTAGCGAACGGGTCGCCGTCTTCGACAAGTAGTGATCCAGTCAGGCATCAAATCGCCCCCAAGACTTCCAGAAGGTCGCTTGAATTATTTGACCAAAGAATTCATCGCTTGCGTGTGATTTTCATCAACTTGTATTGGTGATACGGCAGATCTGCGTAAAACCAGGTAATTCACGCCACTGCCTGCCCCCAAACGCTCATTCGGTGCGCCATAATAATGTTGTTAACACTTTTTAATATTTTCTCAACCTTTTGACTGAGACTGAGCACAAGGATCGGCTGTGACACAACTCCAAGATTCCGATGCGATGGCTTCTCCAAGTAATGGTGAGGCATTCAATGCCAAGGCTACATATCCCTCTGGAGCCGGCTACACAAAACTATTGATAGGGATTGGTCTGGGAATAGCGATCGCCCTCATCAGCTCCCGCCTCATGCCAGGTCAGAGCGACACCACTGATGAACCAACCGCAACCGCAACCCCAGCCCAAGTGAGCGCCCAAACGGTGACTGTAGCGTCTGTGCAGCATGGGCAGGTGGCTGAAAGTCTGACTGCTAAAGGCACTGTACAAGCTGCGGATCTTTTGGAAGTTACGCCGCAAATTAGCAGTTTGCAGGTTCAAGAAGTTTTGGTGGAAGCAGGCGATCGCGTGAACGCCGGACAGCTTCTCATCGTTCTCGATGATACGGAGTTACAGGCTCAAATTCAGCAGGCCGAAGCCGATATTCAGCAAGCTGAAGCGCAGATCCAACAGGCTGAGGCCCAAATCGCCGAAGCGCGGGCGAATCGGCAACAGGAAGCAGCGAATGTAGCCCAATCTCAAGCCCTTCTGGCCGAAGCCGAAGCCAATCTACAGCGCTACCAGTCCCTTGCCGATCAGGGCGCTGTGAGTGCCGAAGAACGAGACAGTCGCCTCACGCAGGCAGCAACTGCACGGGAGTCCGTGAGTGTAGCCAAAGCAAACTTGATTGGCGCTGAAGCCAATGTGACGAGCGCCGAAGCGAACCTAGCCAGTGCCGCAGCCACCGTCCGCAGCCGCCAATCAGAACTGACTCGCCTACAAACGCAGCTCAACTTCACAACCGTAAGTGCTCCGACTGACGGCATCGTGGCTGAACGTCCGGCCAGTGTCGGTAGTGTGTCATCAACATCAGCCGCAGTGGTCACGCTGATTCAGAACAATCAGCTAGAGCTTGCTGCTGAGGTTACCCAAGCTCAACTTCCACATGTTCAAGTCGGCGCTCCTGTTATCGTCACGTCCAGCACTGACCCTAACATCCGTGTTGAAGGCACCGTCCAAGAAATCAAGCCTTTGGTCGATCCGCAAACCCGCAACGCCGAGGTCTTAATTGGCTTACCCGCTAACGAAAGTTTGCGATCCGGCATATTCCTGACCGCTGACATTCAAGTCGGCCAGCGATCCGGACTTACCATTCCCGCGCCCGCTTTACTTCCCCAACCCGACGGCTCCACCCGCGTCTACGTCCTCAGCCCCGAAGATACCGCCGTCGCCCGCACCGTCCAAGTCGGCACCCGTTCAGATAACAACGACGACGAATCCGCCCGCGTCGAAATCCTTCAAGGCCTAGAACCTGGCGAGCAGGTCATCGTCGCTGGCGCTAGCTATGTACAGGAGGGGGATTTGGTGACAGTAGGTGAATAGTTATTGGTTGTTGGTTATTGGTCACTGGCGAGTAGTTCGTGGTTCATAGTTCATGGTTTGCTCAACTACACGACCAACAAACAACCATCGACAAGTAATACCCAACAATCAACCATGAATCATCAACGAACACCGAACAACCAATAAAGAAAAGTATGTCCTTCAATGTCTCCGGCTGGTCTATCCGTCGTCCGATTCCCACTCTGGTGCTGTTCCTGGTGCTGACGCTATCGGGATTGGTGTCGTTTGGGCAGCTGGGGGTGGATCTGAACCCGAATATTGATTTTCCGGCGGTAATTGTGACCGTGAATCAGCGGGGAGCAGGACCGGAGGAGCTGGAAACCCAGGTCACGAAGCCGGTGGAGGATGCCGTTGCGGGGTTGGGCAATATTGATGAGATTCGCTCCACTATCACCGACGGTAGCTCGCAGACGGTCATTAATTTCACGCTCGGGACGGATACTGATCGCGCCACCAATGATGTGCGGGACGCGATCGCCCGAATTCGTCAAGACCTGCCTGCAGCCGCCGATGAGCCCAATATTCGGCGCTTGGATTTTGGGGGCGGGCCAATTCTTACCTATGCGGTGACCTCAGGTCAGCGATCGGTGGAAGAGCTAAGCGAGCTGGTAGACCAAGAAATCAGCCGCAGCTTGCTTTCAGTGCCGGGGGTAGCCCAAGTGAACCGCATCGGCGGGGTTGATCCTGAAATCCGCGTGGAACTGGACCCCGATCAGCTAGATGCGCTGGGCATTACAGCGACTCAGGTGAATGACCAGATTCGGGCCTTGAATATTGACCTGCCGGGGGGGCGGGCCACGATTGGGCAACAGGAGCAGGGCGTGCGGGCATTGGGCAGTGCACCCACGGTGGAAACCCTGGCCAACTATCAGATTCAGCTACCCAATGGGACGGCAGTTCCGCTGCAGAGTTTGGGGACCGTCGAGCAGGGCTTTGCCGAAGTCCGCCAGTCGGCTCATCTGAATAATCAGCCAGTGGTGGCCTTCTCCGTGCGGCGGAGTACCGGCAGCGTGCTGGTGTCGGTGGAAGAGGGTGTCACGGCTCAGGTCGCTGAGCTGGAGCAGACGCTACCCGAAGATATCGATTTCGAGCTGACTTTCACGCGTGCCACCGATATCCGCGATTCCTATCGGGCATCGATTGATGCGCTAATTGTGGGCTGCATTCTGGCGGTGGTCGTGGTGGGCGTATTCTTGCGCGACTGGCGAGCGACGCTGATTACCGCAACGGCTCTACCGCTGTCGATTATTCCTACCTTCTTGGTATTGAAATCGCTCGACTACACGCTCAACAGCATGACCCTGCTGGCACTGACCCTAGCCGTGGGGAACTTGGTCGATGATGCGATCGTGGAGATTGAGAATGTTGAACGGCATATCCGCATGGGCAAACCGCCTCTGAAAGCCGCCTTGGATTCGACCTCTGAAGTTGGCTTAGCGGTTCTCACCACCACTGCCACCGTTGTCGCTGTCTTTATTCCGGTCGCGTTTATGGGCGGCATTCCCGGCCAGTTTTTTCAGCCCTTTGGTGTCACCGTTTCAGTTGCCACTATCTTCTCGACCGTGGTGGCGCGCCTGATGACGCCAATGATGTCAGCCTACCTGCTCAAGTCCAAACCCATCAAGACCGAGACTGCATTGAACGGGAATGGCTCTCAGTCTTTGAATAGCAACGGTTCTCGCCCCCCGCGACGCTGCTTTCAGCCTTACCTCACACTGCTGACGGCAGGACTTCGCCATCGCCTCGTGACCATTGCCCTGGCAGTGATGTTTTTTATCGGCAGTCTGACGCTGGTGCCTTACATTCCTACCAGCCTATTTGACTCCGGCGATACAGGACTATCCATCGCAGCGGTCGACCTGCCACCGGGTTCGACGCTCCAGGATACCCGCCGGGTCACTGACCGGATTACGGCAGAGCTCCAGTTGCACCCAGCAGTCCAGTCAATCCTGGCTTCCGAAGGCGGTGAAGAGGGCGTCAATCAGGCCGATGTCTTCATTCGCCTAAAGCCTGACGATGAGCGGCAAACGTCCCAAAAGGAATTTGAGCAGGACGCCCGACAAGTCTTTCAGTCCATTCCAGGAACCCGCATCAGCTTCGAGAGTCAAGGCGCGTCTGGCGATGGCAAGGATGTGCCCATCGTCCTGAAAAGCGACAATCCCACCGCTCTGATGGAAGCTTCAACGGCCCTCACTCGCCAGATGCGGCAAATCCCAGGTTTGGTAGAGGTGACGTCTAGTGCCAGCCTGGTGAAGCCCGAAATTCTGATTCGTCCCGATCCTTTACGAGCGGCTGACCTAGGGGTTTCAGTGCAGTCTATTGCTAGTACAGCCTTCCTCGCAACCCTGGGTGACACGGACTCGAACCTAGCTGAATTTACGCTGGGCGATCGCCAAATCCCCATTCGCATCCAGTTAGCCCCTGAATATCGCGACCAAATCGACACGCTGAAACAGCTCAAAGTGCCGGGACAAAACGGTACCCTCGTCCCCCTGGTCGCGGTGGCTGATATTGTCTTCGGCAGCGGCCCGGCTCAAATCGATCGCTTCGATCGCGCCCGCCAGGTCACAGTTGGCGGCAATCTCCAAGGCATTACGCTAGGTCAAGCCCTAGCCGCAGTGGATCAGCTACCTGCGTTTCAAAACTTGCCGCCCGATGTCGTACAAGAACCCTCCGGCGATGCGGAAATCATGCGAGATGTCTTCAGCCGCTTTGGGCTAGCGCTAGGCACGGCGGTGCTAATGATCTACGCGGTTTTGGTGCTGCTATACAACAGTTTCCTCTATCCTATGGCGGTGATGGCAGCACTACCGCTGTCCATTGGCGGCGCACTGATGGGTCTGCTGGTGGCCCAAAAGCCGCTGGGTCTGTTTGCGCTGATTGGCATTGTGCTGCTCATGGGCTTGGTGACTAAGAATGCCATTCTGCTGGTGGACTATGCATTGATGGCTAAGTCTGAAGGCAAAACTAGACGGCAGGCGGTGATGGCAGCAGGAGTAACCCGTCTGCGCCCGATTTTGATGACCTCAATCTCGACAATGGCGGGAATGGTACCGATCGCGCTGGAGCTAGGAGCGGGTGGGGAAACGCGGAGTCCGATGGCGATCGCGGTTATCGGCGGCTTCACCACGTCTACGCTGCTGACGCTAGTGGTGGTCCCTGTCTTCTTCACCTACATCGAC
>JBCBJE010000011.1:0-16341 GCA_038523735.1 Cyanobacteria bacterium J06626_18
AGCGGAGCTCCAAACTTCAGAAGCGCTATCTAGTGCCACGTTAGTTGAACTTCAGGGAGACGTTTGGGTACTTCGAAGGGGCGAAACCGGTTGGCAACCCGCAGTTATTGGGACACAAATCAACCTCATGGATGCAATTCGGACGGAGGAAACCAGTCGAGTAGACCTTAGGTTTAATGATGGCAGCCTAGCAAGGATAGGGGAGCAGGCAACCTTCCGATTTATCCCCAATACTCGAAATTTCCGCTTGAGTAATGGAACGACGCTTTTGCTGATTCCCCCCGGAGGTTTTCCATCCAACATCATCGTCCCTACTTCACCACCCACACGCGACCTTAGAGAATAACGACGAATTTGCTTTGTCACTGTTTGCGACTAGCTTGCTGCCTCAATGATGCAGGCTGCGACAGCGCAGCCACTACTATGGGTTGCACTTGTGTGCCTGGGTCCATACACCTCTACTTGAAGGGAATAGAGAAAAGGGTTTGCTTGATTGGATTGCACGTCGCTAAGAAGCGAGGCGCTAGACAAATTGGAACTGAGCACTGTCGCTTAACGTGAAGTTCGCAGCGCTCACGGATTGCAGCAGGCCAACCAACTCACCCGTCGGCGACCCGTCGCTTTCCCAGAAGATGCCCGTGCCTGTGATACCATCGATCGCAACCTCTTCTAGTCGATACTCCCTGACTGATCCTGACAATTGCAAAATGTCCAGACTGGCATTGAAGTCGGTAATGAGGGCAAAATCGCCGCTGCCGTCGCTGGCGGTATTCCCGTCGTCGTAATAGACACCGTCAGCATCGCCCAGGACAAAGGTGTCGGTTTGGGTATCGATCGCTTCACCTCCAGTCAGCGTATCGCGCTCACCCCGGCCCCGATTGACTGTCTCTGTGCCGACCAGCAAATCTTCGCCATTGCCGCCCAAGAGGATATCGTCGCCAGTGCCACCGTAGAGGTCATCAAACCCGTTGCGGCCCTCTAGCCGATCGTCGCCGCTGCCGCCGTAGAGCCGATCGCGGTGCTTGCCTGAGGAGAGATGGTCGTTGCCAGCTCCCCCGACAAGGGTATCCTCTCCCCACTGGCCAATAAGGCGATCGCTGCCCGCTTCGCCGTAGAGGCGATCGTCACCGGCCTCACCGATAAGGGTGTCGTTACCCGCACCTCCCAGCAGCAGATCACTGTCATCACGGCCATTGAGGACATCGTCGCCATCGCGTCCGCCCAAGCGATCGTTTCCTTTGCCGCCACCCACAAAATCATTGCCGAGGCCAGCCAAAATCGTATCGTCACCCGGATTGCCAGAAATGACATCATCGCCACGGCTACCGCTGATAATATCATCGCCCCCTTCACCTCTAATAGCGTCGGCACCGAGACCGGCATGAATAGCGTCGTTTCCTTCGGTGCCAGTTAGAGTATCGTCTTCGATGGTGCCAAAGATTGTGTATTCGGTACCTGCAATATCAATCAGTGCTGTGTCAGGTAGCTGATCTTCGGGCAGCCTTACGATGATTTGGGCGGTGTCACTGCGGGGTGTAGGGTTATTATCGGTAACCGTGACAGTTAGCTCATAAGTTTCGTCCGTCAGCTGGGCTGGATTGTTGACCCACAGATGACCAGTTGGATCGATGCTGAAGAGGGCTGCCGCGTCGCCTTTGATGGCGTACGTCAAGACCTGCCCAGCATCGGGGTCCGTAGCGGCGATCGCCCCCACAACGGTTCCTGCTTGCGCGTTTTCTGGCAGATAGAAGCGCTGGTCTTGAATATCGGGAGCTTCATTCTCGTCGAGGATGTCAACGGTGACGGAAGCTGTGGTGCTGAGGAGGCCATCAGAAACGGTCAGCTCCAAGGTGTGAGACAGAGGACCCGATTCAAAGTCGAGGGCTGTATTGTCGGCAATGGTGAGGTAGCCCGCGTTGTTAATGGCAAAGATGCCGGCGTCGTTCCCGCCCGTGAGGCTGTAAGTCAGTAGCGTACCCTCCGGATCACCCGCATTGACGATGCCAGCGATCGTGCCCACAGGACTGTTTTCACCGACTTCGAAGACAAGGCTAGAGGTGTCGATGACGGGTGCTTCGTTGACGTTGAGGACAGCAATCGCCACCGTTGCGATATCGCTCTGGACCGGCGTGCCGCTATCGGTCACCTGCACCGTCAGTTCCAGGGGAGTGTCGCCTGCTTCAAAGTCGAGACCAGCGTTGTCAGCGACCGTCAGGGCACCTGTTGTGCTGTCCAAAGCAAAGGTGCCGGACTCATTACCACTGAGAATGCTGTACATCAGGGTCTGCTCGGCATCGGCATCGGTCGCCGGTAGGAGCCCCAAAAGGGCACCGTTCGATTGGCCTTCCAAAACCGTAAATGTGAAGGCATCGGACTCAAAAACAGGAGCTGCACCTGGGTCAACAACGTTGCCAAAATTGACGTCATCGATCGCCTCGCCCGGATCCAACGTCACGACATTAACGCCCGTAGCCGCCCGATTGCCGCTGTAGGTGAGGTTATCAATCAGTAAGCCAGAGTCCACGACGCCATCCGTTACATCAGCAACGCCCAGACCTACAGTGAACGTTCCGGCAGTCGCAAATGTGTAGGTGAAGGTTTCATAACCCGTTTCTTGCTGGAACGGAGTAGCAGATGCCACCAGCGGACTATTGGTATTGGCCAAGACATCAGACGTCGCTGATGCAATGGTGATGAATCCTAAGTCGTTGTACGTTGAGGAACTCCCTTCATTGGTCAAGAAGTTCCAGTCAAAGGTCAACTCGGTTCCGGCAGAGACGGTGACGGTCTGCTTCATCGCGGCCCCTTCGGTAACCGTTCCAGAGCTAAGTTCATCCAAATCACCAGGATTCAGCCCCAAGAAAGTTTCCAGTTCGGTCACCGGAACCGGTGGGTCAGAGGCTTCACTGCTGCTATTCATTAGCAGGGCTTGGTAGTCACCGTCTGGGGGAGCAACACCAAAGTTTGCAGTTTCGATGCGAGCATTGCCAATAGTTTCCCAGCCGTTGAAATCATTGGTTTCAAAACTACTACCTAAGCCAGGGGAGGTTTGCAGCCAGTTCTCCGGCAGCACTTCGGCAACCACATAGGTGCCGGAGAACAATCCCTCAAAGGTGTATTCACCGTTCGGTCCCGTAATGGTGGATGTTTCACCAGCGTCCAACTGGTTGTTTTGGTTCTCATCTAAATAGACCACCCAGCCAGGTAATCCGGGCTCGTTCGGGTCAAGTTGACTATTCCCATTCAAATCGTGCCAGGTTTGGCCGGCGATCGCGGCGGGCAATTCCTGACTGCCAAAGTCGAGCGCCGTGTCACTCTCACCGGGCTGCAGCGAAACTGTGTAGCTACTGCCATCCGGCACAACGGCAAACCATCCGGGCTGTAGCACTTCGGCCACGGTGTAGGTGCCCGCCTGCACCGCAAAAGTATAGTTCCCGGTTGCGTCTGTCACCGTGGATCGTTCACCAGGGTCGAGGGTGTCATTCTGGTTGTCATCAATGAAGATTATCCAGTCTGCGAGCCCTGGCTCATTGCCGTCTTGCAGGCCGTTTTCGTTAATATCATGCCATTTGGTGCCGGACAGAATGGCGGGCTGCCAGTTACCAAAATCCACATCCGTGATGTCTTCCCCTGCCGCTAGCTCAACTGAATACGTGCCCGACAGGGAGGGGATAACGGTCGTGGGCGAGACAAGCGCGTTGGTATTTGATGGCGCGGGGAGTTGGGGGGACTTGACCGCATCAGGTGGTTCGACTGCGGGGGCTGGCTGGCTGGCTGGCCGTACGGTTGGGGAGCGATCGCCGCGCCCTGCTGCCTCCACATTTGGCCTGTCCTTCTCGGTCGGCGAAGATACTATCTGCAAGGTGCCAAAAGCACTATTAGGAGCCGCATCCGTCAGCTCTGAGGTCGTCCCGATGACGGTGCCATAGTTCAGAGCACCATCATCCCCCAGCAACGATAACGGCACTGCCACTTGGAGCGAAGAGGCACCGTAGGTAATGGCCGCTGTGCCGAGGAGGCTGGAGTCGACGGTGCTCACAATGTTGACGAGACCGGGCTGAAAACTCTCGCTGCCCAAATCGATGAAGGCATCGACCCCTAGAGGGCCTCCCTGCTGATCCGGCGGTGCAGACTGACTCTGATTGGAAGGCAGCCCCGTGGCCGTTTCCTGATCGAGGTCTAGATCCCAAAAACCCACTACGCTCTCTGGCAAACCTGCCGAGGGGGCAGCAACGGGGGTGGAGAAATTCATGTCAAGGAGGAGATTGTCACCACTGACTGAGGCTGCAGTGCTGGCGATGTCTAACTGGGTTGCTCCAAAGCCAAAGGTATCGCCCTCAGGGTCGGGCACTACCTGACCAGAGGCAACGCCGGGGGTCGTTTGTTGCCAGGTTGCGGGTAATACTGGAGCGACGGTGTAGGTGTTCTCGGGCAAGTCACTGAACGTGTAGGCGCCGCTGTCATCGGTGACCGTGGCGATTTCGCCGTCATCCAATGCACCGTTTTGGTTTTGATCCAGGTAAACGGTCCAGTTCGCCAGTCCTGGCTCATTGGCCTCCAAGAAGCCGTTGCCGTTCAAGTCATTCCACTGACGCCCCGAAATACTGCCAGGTGGCAGCTGTAAGTTGCCGAAGTCAACATTTTCGGCCAGTTCATCCGGACCTAGTGTGACGATGTGAACCCCAGCATCTTCACCGTTATTAAGGCTGATCTCCAAGCTGTATGCCCCGGTCGAGAGGCCGTTGCTACTGCCTGGCACCGTTGGGTCATAGCTGAAATTGCTATAGCTGCTGACGCCGATGTAGTAGGTGCCATCGGCAGTAGCCGTATAGTCGATATAGGAATCAAAGGACGGGAATTCATCGGGAGCTGGGCTGTCGTCACTGACGGTGACTTGGCTGCCGCTGCTGTCGAAAAGCCGCAGAATCGGGTCGAGCAAGGAATCGGGGTCGTCTGTGTCAATGTCGATGGTGATGCGATCGCCTGCCGCCAGCTGAAGTTGCATCAAATCGACATCAGCCGTCGCCGTTACGCCAGCGTTATCCCCAATTGAACCCTCCCCTGTGAACGTGCCGGGTGAACCTGGAACAAAGCCCAGCCCTAGCGCTGTTGCCAGGGTGTCATTGGCCTCACCGAACAAATTGCCCGTCAGATTCACGACAGCGGGTTGAGTCTGTCGCCAACCGGGCTGCTGCACCTCCGCCACGGCGTACGTGTTAGGAACCAATCCTGTAAAGCTGTAGTTACCACTGCTATCCGTCACAGTGGATAGTTCCCCGTCATCTAGGGTGCCGTTGCGATTCGCATCTAGGTACATGGTCCAATCCGCGAGGCTCGGTTCGGCTGCGTCGCGGAGGCCATTTTCGTTCAGGTCATGCCACTTACTGCCGCTGAGCCCGGCTGGACTGGCCAAAAAGTTGCCGATATCCACGCCCGCAACGGTTTCACCCGCCGCTAACGGCACGACAGTCGGCACTAGCGGCGCGGTGCGTTCCCAACCGGGCTGCTGCACTTCCTTGACCGTGTAGGTTCCCGCTTCCAGAAAGTTGAACGCGTAGGTCCCGTCGGCACTAGTCTGGGTAAATCGCTCGCCGGAGTCCAAAATGCCGTTATCGTTCGCGTCTAAGTAAATGGTCCAGTTCGCCAGTCCTGGCTCTGCAGGTCCGCGAATACCATCAGCATTTAGGTCGTTCCACTTGGCACCCTGAATTTTGGCCGCATCCGGAGCAAACAGGGCATTAAAGGCATTCAGACGTCCGCCGCTGACGGTGTTGCCCGCCAACGAGGGAAGCGGGTCGACGGTTTCGATGAGACGCGTTTTGATTTCCGGCGGGGTTAGATCTGGGTTTTCGGCCAGCAGCAAACTCACGACGCCGGTTACATGGGGCGATGCCATGGAGGTACCGCTGAGGAATCCGTAATTGTTGCCGGGGGTGGTGCTGAGAATATCGACGCCGGGGGCGCCTAAATCAACCGAGGTGGCCCCAAAGTTCGAGAAGCTTGCTAGCTGGTCGTCATCGTCCGTTGCCGCAACCGAGATGATATTGTCGAGGTCATATGCGGCAGGATACGAGGGTGCTGTATCAGTATTTGAACTAAAGTTACCGGCTGCCGCCACAAAGACCTGTCCAGCTTCACCCGCCGCCGCGATCGCATCCTGCAGCGGTTGCGAAAAGGCTCCTCCACCCCAGCTATTGTTCGTAACGTCGGCGCCCATGAGAATGGCATATTCAATGGCCTGAATCGCATCGAAGGTGGTCCCAAATCCGAAGGCATCCAGAAACTTGAGCGCCATAATCTGCGCTGACCAGGTGACCCCCGTAACGCCAATGCCGTTGTTGCCTTCTGCCGCGATCGTCCCGGCCACGTGGGTGCCGTGGTCATGGTCATCAAAGGGATCGCCGTCGTTATTCACAAAGTCGTAGCCATGAACGTCATCGACGAAGCCATTGTTATCGTCGTCAATGCCGTTATCAGGAATTTCTCCCGAATTAGTCCACATGTTGTTGACGAGGTCGGGATGCGTGTAGTCAACCCCGGTGTCGATCACCCCGATTACAACATCGGGACTGCCTGTGCGAATATCCCCCGCCTCCGGTGCATCAATATCCGCGTCATCCGTTCCGTCGGCCCGTCCAGCATTGTTCAATCCCCATAGCTCGTCATAGCTGGGGTCATTGGGAAGCACGGCGCCGGCAGTGAGCGTGTAGTTGGGCTCGATGTACTCAATGGCTGGATGATCGCGGTACTGAGCGATGGCCTCTTCCAGACTCATACCGTCAATACGCCATTGTTCAAAGCCTTGAGTCTGGGTTGTTTCAATGACGGTGGCATCGAGCTGGGTCAGTAACGACTGCCGCTCAGCACTGAAATCGGCCCCGGCAGCAGGCTTGAACTTGATGATGACTTCTTGCGAGACGGTAGTTTGATCAGAAGGGTTGACACTGCTATCAATATCGGGGCTCTGTAATGCCAAAGATTGTTGGAAAGGCAGATTCGTTGCACGTGCTTGATTTTCGGCCATGTTGGTTGGTGGATGTGGTAAACGCAAAGTCGTGCCGAGCGTTCAGACGACAGCTATAGCCACCTGGAAACGTGAGTGCTTTGAAATCCACACGACAGCCCATTTCCTGACCCACTTGGAGTAGTCAGAGACTGCACTGTGCCAAACTCGAGTCAGTGGAGGCAGAAGAATCGGGCTGTGCAGAATTGCGTGAGAATTTGGCGACCAAAATGACTTCAGCGGATCACGCTTGCAACCCTGCTGAAATCAAAGATAGCCGTGAGACAGTACGACAGAACGGCAAAGCGATCGCCTCAGTTGGCTGTAACGTCATTTTTTCACGAAGGAAAAATTAGGCAACTTCGATTCAGGAGGCGATGAAACACTCGGGATGGAGGCTAACTTGCTCGGCATGTAACGGCGCAATTAGGAATAACTGCTAATCCTAAACCACATCCGATTTGCCCCCTGGAATTTTCCCTTGGGCAAAAACCGGGGAGCTGGATGTGGCCAAGGTATATATTCACCGTGAATATACCCAATTACGGACACATCCTAATAAATTGCCATGGTGTTTTTCAGTAGATCTCATGAATTCTTCATAGGCACTTTGTGGGATCCCAGATCCCAGTGTTCTGTCGGGTAACCCAAAATCGACAGCCTATAGCCAAGAACCCTGGGATCTGGGCGGGTAACCCAAAATCGACAGGCTATGACCAAGAACCCTGGGATTTGGCCATCAAAATGGGCGGCGGGGGACAGAGAATTTCCAACGGCTTCCGCGTACGGGGGTGGATGAATTGCAGGCGATAGGCGTGCAGCCAATAGCCACAGTCTCCCGGCATGGGCAGTTCACCAAGAGGACTCTTCACTGGATACGGAAGTCCTCCTGGTGCATAAAGCGGATCGTTCACAAGCGGATAGCCCGCCGCCGCCAGATGAATCCGAATTTGATGGGGTCGCCCCGTGTGAATGGTGACTTCCAGGAGCGTCTGAGTTGCATCCCGACGAAGCACACGCCCTTCACTGTAGGCAGGTTTGCCATTGGGCGTAGCGGCGTAGATAGACCCAATAACCGGATAGGGAACTTTGCCAATAGGCGTCGTGAGCACAAACGTCGCGGGTAAATCGCTAGGGCCAACAAGAGCGCGGTAAGTTTTGGTCAGCAAGGGGGGTCGGGTCGGGTCGAGGGTAGACCGGCGCATCTGACGGCTCAAGTCAGACTTGGCGGCAGGCGATCGCGCTAACACCATCACACCAGACGTTCCCCGCCCCAAACGATGGATAGGACTAGGCGGCGTGTCAGGATAGCGCACCTGGAGCTGATACAGCAGCGTATGTTCCAAGAAGCCACCACCGGGTAGAACCGGCAACCCTGCTGGTTTCGCAATCGCCATCAGGTCTTCATCTTCATAGAGCACTGCAAAATCCAGCGGCACCTCCGGCTCCTGCCAAGGCAGACGATGATAGGCCAAGGACTGCCCCACAGATAGCCCCTGATCCGGACGACTGGGCTTACCCTCAACTGTGATCTGCCCCGCTTCAATCCGCTGCTGCCAATCCTCGCGGCTCGAATGTTGATATCGCTGTGTGTAATAGTCCAGCAGCGTTTGTCCTGCCGCCGTCAGGGGAACGCGATCGCGATATGTCCAGCCCTTGTTCATATTCACACTGGCCGCTGTTCAACACTCACTTCAAAAATATAGGGGCGATCGAGCCTTTAGAGGGAGTGATGGGGTAGGGATAAAAGGTGAAGGGTGAAAGGAAAAAGGGAGAGGCAGAATCCGTAAGAGCGAGGCATTTGGCCCGAATATTTACTACCCATCGAGACTCTACACTCCAAATGCCTCACCCCAACTCCACCAACTACCAACCATCAACCATCAACCATCAACTAAGAACTAAGAACCAAGAACTATCAACCAATAACCAATAACCATCAACTCCACAATTAGAAATCAGAAATAGAATTCAGGTGGGCGTCATAGCGTACACCCCATCTAGAATCTGGTGCGAGGTAAGAAATTCCATGGAAGCATATTCAGGGTTTATGGAAGAGGCGATCGCCCTCTCGTTTGAAGCAATACGTTCCGGTCGAGGGGGACCCTACGGGGCTGTTGTGGTCAAGGACGGTGAAATTATTGGCCGCGGCATGAACGAAGTCACCTCCACCAACGACCCCACGGCCCATGCCGAAATGACCGCCATTCGGGAAGCCTGCAAATACCTCGATAGCTGGAATCTGGAAGGCTGTGAACTCTACACCAGTTGCGAACCCTGCCCGATGTGTATGGGAGCCATCTATTGGGCCAGGTTGGATCGCATTTATTACGGCAATACCAAAGAAGTTGCCGCCCGCTTTGGGTTCAATAGCCAGATCTTTTACGATGAGCTGGCTTTACCCTGTAACCAAAGGCAAGTTCGGATGGTTCCTTATATGTCAGAGGAAGCGGTGGCAGCCTTTGGAGAATGGGAATCCCAAACCGACAAAGAGGAATATTGATGCTGTTGTAATGGAGACGCGATTAATCGCGTCTCCACATGCCACTGGATTGGAATTTACCCCACCAAATGCGTCTGTACCGCTGCGGCAATATGGTCCGTCCAGCGATCAACCAGTGGCTGTTGCTCGGCCTCCACCATGACGCGAATCAAGGGTTCCGTGCCTGAGGGACGCACCAACACCCGACCCTGGTCACCCATTGCCGCTTCGGCCTCAGCGATCGCCCGTTGAACCGGCGCACAGTCTTGCCAATGCTTGCGGCGATTGCGATCCTCAACGCGCACATTTTGCAATCGCTGAGGATAGGTTTGGAAGCTCTGATCTACCAGAGCCGCGAGAGAGCCCCCTACCTGTTGCACCAAATCGGCCAAGTGCAGCGCGGTCAAGATGCCGTCCCCAGTGAGACTGTAGTGGTGACACAGGATATGGCCGGATTGCTCGCCGCCCAACTTGGCTCCCCGCTCAACCATTTCAGCATGCACGTATTGATCACCCACCTTGGTTCGCAGCAGAGTGCCGCCCAGCGCCTTCCAAGCGCGCTCAAAACCCAGATTTGCCATCACCGTTGAGACAATCAAATCCTCCGGCAGGCGATTGGTTTCCTTCAGGGTTTTGCCCCAGAAATAAAGGATGTAGTCGCCATCCACAACCCGGCCCTGGGCATCCACAGCCAGGACTCGATCGGCATCGCCATCAAATGCAAAACCAATATCGGCATTATGGTTCCGCACGGCGGCTTTCAGAGTCTCCAGATGCGTCGAACCACAGTTGACGTTAATGCGATCGCCATCCGGCAAGCCGTGAATACCAATGACTTCGGCTTGGGTGCTGGCAAAAGCACGCTCAGCAATTCCAGCTGCGGCTCCCCAGGCCATGTCTAATACAATGCGGAGACCCTTCAGGTTTAAATTGGGCAATGGCTCGTGCAGGAAATTCAAATACCGCTCGGTCAATTCAGGGCGGGCATAGCACTGGCCCCAATTGCTCCCTGACATCGACGGTGTTAGGTGACCTTGGCCGCGCAGCGCTTGTTCAATCTGTTGCTGCATCACGGTCGACAGCTTTGTCCCATCGGGGCCAAAGAACTTGATACCGTTATCTTGAGGGGGGTTATGACTAGCAGAAATCATGATGCCACCCATGGCACCGACCATGCGCGTTAGGTTGGCGATCGCCGCCGTCGGACACAGACCCAGATTCCAAACTTCGAGCCCTGCTGACGTGAGCCCTGCAGCCAGCGCTGAGGCCAGCATGTGTCCCGAGTTGCGCGAATCCTGTCCCAGCAAAACTGGCCCTGTGGTCGAAACGTGTTGTCGCAGCACCTGACCGGCCCAATAGCCAATCTGCATGGCCAGAGGGGCATTCAATAGCTCGCCCGCTTTGCCGCGAATACCATCGGTCCCAAACAGTTTAGTCGAGGGTAATTCAAGGGCACCCCAGCCCAGACCTATCGGTGCCGACAGGCGATTAGACCCCGCTGTCCGCGGAGGGGAACTTACCATAATAATGACACTCCTCAAACACTCACACACTCACCCATGGAGAATACCACCTTGATCCCGTAACGCTACAGTGTCCTAGACCACTTACCGAAGCGCTCCTTCTGCTAGGTTGCTCCTCCAAACCACCCATGACCGAAACCTCCTCCTCCTCGCCGCCAGATTTTTGGCAAGGTATTCATCAGTTCAATCATGGTGAGTTTTACAACTGCCATGACACCCTAGAAGCTATTTGGATGGTGGCTCCCATTCCCGAGAAGCCCTTTTTTCAAGGCATTCTGCAGCTGGCGGTAGCCTTGTACCATTTAGGCAACCATAACTGGCGTGGAGCCGCCATTTTGATGGGTGAGGGGATGCGACGTCTAGAGCCCTTCGAGCCGAGCTATCACGAGGTCAACATCTCGGACCTTCTGGATCGAGCCGATCTTTGGTTAGAGATGCTGCAGCAGTTAGGCCCTGATCGGGTGGCGCTGGTGGCCGATGCCCTTACCCGGACAAGCCAAGGAGAACTTGGTTTAGAAGAGACCCAAACACTACCCAAATGGGAAATTTATCGGGTAGAGACAGAATCTCCAGTAGATGGAATGCCCTAAGTATGCATAGAAATAGGAAAGGGGATAGTGTTTAGTACAAAATTTAATGGCCTGTCTCCGGATTGATGGCTGAGTGGATATGGGTTCGGTACATCTCGCTTGTTTAGGGGACAGGGAGCAGGTAACAGGGCATAGGGTGTACTTGGCTCAGCTGCACGTCGCTGTAACTTAGTCTGTAAATGTCACATCCATACCCTGCTTAGCTTTAGCTGGGAATAGGGCAGACAATACAACTTGTTGGGCAGTGGGCATTTGGCCGTAAGCAAAGCCATAAGGAATATCGGCAGCAAGTTCTGACAACAAGGCTTCTAGAACATAGGGACTACCGTATACCACCAGACCAGCCAGGCAATCGGCGTCCTGCAGGAGGCGAAACCAACTCAGCGCAAAATCGCTGAGTCCGGCGTCACCTCGAAAAGGATTCCCCCGGCTGAATAACTGGAGGATAGTACGGGGCTGATGCGGCGACAGGTCATTCGGCGGCAGCGAACAGACTCCCGTATCTAATAGACGAGGCGCGTAGCCGTGTTGCTTTGGCATCGCGATCGCAGGGGCGTGACGCGCGAGCCAATCCGTGCTCAGCACATCATCAACAACAATGAGCGTCCGGCCTGCATCGGTATGACCCAGCGATGGTATCTGCCCATTCCATCGCATCGATGCCTGCGTAATTTCGGCAATGAGTTGTCTCGATGCGGGCAACGCCAGCGAGTCCAACTGCACTGCAGGTGGAGGAACATGCTCCCAGGCGTGGCAGGTTTCCGGTGGAGTGGTGAGGCGATGGCTGACCTTTTGTTTCGCGCGCCAAACGCGTTCTACCGAAGTCAAAATACGCTCCGGGGAAAGCCGTCCCGTCCGCACTGCTTCACATACAGCTTGAATCGACCCCTCCGGATCCTGCGGCATGAGCAAAACATCGGCCCCTGCCTCCAGAGCCATCACTGCCGCTTCGTAAGGCCCGTAGTACTTGGTGATCGCCCCCATAATGAGAGCATCGGTGACGATCAGCCCCTCAAACCCGAGGTCTTGCCGTAACAGCCCAGTCAAGATTGCCGGGGACAACGTCGCTGGCAGACGCTTATCCAGGGCTGGAACTTGGAGGTGAGCTGTCATCACTGTATCCACACCAGCCGCGATCACGGTTTGGAACGGAGCCAGTTCTACCCGTTCTAAGCGAGCGCGATCATGGGGAATCGTAGGCAAATGCAAATGCGAGTCCACTGCTGTATCGCCGTGCCCTGGAAAGTGCTTGGCTGTGGTTAGCACCGGAAACTGCTGCGCGCCTTGCATAAACGCTCGACTGAGCTGGCTAACCTGCACCGCAGTTTCGCCAAAAGCGCGGACGTTAATCACCGGGTTCTCAGCATTGTTATTCACATCTACAACCGGAGCCAACAGCCAGTTAAGCCCCACTGCTAAGGCTTCCTGCGCCGTAACTGAGCCCATCTGTTCAGCATACTGGCAAGCTAATGCGAGATCTTGGGCGGCGATCGCCGCTAGCGCCATAGGCGGCGGGTAGTGAGTCGCCCCAGCGAACCGCTGCCCTACACCTTCTTCGACATCAGCCGCAATGAGTAATGGCACTTCAGCCCAGGACTGGAGCTGCTGCGATCGCAGGCCCACCTCGACAGCACTCCCCCCTAGCAAGATCACCCCACCGACTCCCACCGACTCCACACACCGCTGTAGCTCAGTATTTGCCAGTTCCCACTGGGGATAGCGACGCTGGTGATCAAACAGGTAGCCAGAGGCTCGCACCACCACAAGCTGAGCCACTTGAGCCGCTAACGACAGCGTGTCTGGCGTAGGTAAACCGGGCGTGGTCACCGCTACAGGTCCTCAGCACTGGGAATATTTTCAGTGTCGGAAGTTTCTGTGCCTTCCAGCTTTTCGGCGGCAGTAGCTTCCTTCGAGGCTCGCTCTGCTTCAAGCCGATTAATCAGGCTCAACACCTGAGTTCCTCGTTCAACTGAACGATCTTCCCGGAAAATAATTGCCGGCGTGCGACGCAAGCGAATCCGATGGCCCAACTCACTACGGACAAAGTTAGTAGCCGCGTGCAATCCCGCCATCGTTTCATTGCGAGCCTCCTCAGTCCCATAGATGCTGACGAAAATCTTGGCGTGTTGCAAATCGCCAGAAACATCCACATCCGTAATACTGACCATGCCAGCGCCGACGCGATCGTCCTTGATGTCAGACATCAGCATTTGACTGACTTCGCGCTTGATTAAAGACGCTACGCGAGCGATTCGTCGATCATTAGCCATGGCACACTCCTCTCAATAAAGCTTGGCTGCTTGGCCAAAGTTGGGTCATCTCAATGTCGCGCTCTTGTCGCTATGGGCAGAGCGATCACAGGATGACGGAGCATCCTGAAAGCAGCAGTTTGGGCTCCTGGGAAAGCAAACCTACGCGACAGATAACCCCAACATCGCGCGCAGTGTGAAGGTTAAAAACAAGAAAGCAGAAACCACGATACCCACTAGCGCGATCGCCGTCGTTGGTTTTTTGATCAGCGGCATTAAGGGCTCAATCGCATTGAAGAAGATTCCCAGCGTAAAGGAAATCAAATATCTGGGATATCGTGAAACGTTATTAAAAAACTCTTGCATAATTCAAACCATCGCAGCCTTTCCGCTGGACTAAAGAGCGATCGCTCGACAGAGACAGCTTGGTATTTATCCTATCGCAGGTGTGAGGTGGCGTTGATCGATGACTTAAAATTATGGCTCATTAAGCCATGAGATCATATGTTCTTATAAGATAGTGAATAACTTAGCGCTCTTTGCCCTCAATACCACCTCTGTCCCTGTATCTGCCGGTCCTTCTCTGGAATGATAACCCTTGCTTCCCCTCATTTAGCGCCGCGTCCGTTTCTCAAGTGGGCCGGGGGTAAAGGGCGTCTCATTGAGCAATATCAACCTTATTTTCCAAAACAATTGGGTCGTTATTGCGAGCCCTTTTTAGGCGGGGGAGCCCTCTTTTTCCACCTGGCTGATGGCTGCCAAAGCGCTATCCTGACTGACTTAAATGAGGAACTGGTCAACGTTTATCGGTGCGTTCGGGACGAGGTGGAAGCCGTTATTGACCTTCTGGAGAGTCATCGGAGCAATCACTGTCAAACCCATTACTACGCGGTTCGGGCTCAGACAGCAATCGCGTCTCCCATCCAACGCGCTGCCCGACTGATCTATTTAAACAAGACATGTTTCAACGGTCTTTATCGCGAGAACTCCAAGGGATTCTTCAACGTGCCCATGGGGCGCTACAAGAACCCGAAGATTTGCGATACCACTACACTTCGGTCAGCCTCTATGGCTCTGCAACGGGCTGACATTACCTGCGTCCCCTTCACCCATATTTTGGAACAGACGCTGCAGCCGAACGACCTCGTCTATTTTGACCCGCCTTATCACCCCATCAGCGCCACCAGCAATTTCACGGGCTACAACCGTTATGGCTTCACTGCACAAGACCAAATAAGCCTACAGCAGACCTTTGCAGCTCTAGCTGATCGCGGCATTCAAGTCATGCTCTCCAACTCCGATTGCCCCTTCATTCGCGACCTATACCGCGACTTCCACATCCGCGAAATTCAAGCATCGCGCGCGATCAATTCCAACGCTAAGCGGCGGGGCAAGATTTCGGAGCTGTTGATTACATCGTATTGAGGGAGCGGGGGATTGGAGGAGTGGGTGGGTGGATGGGTCAGTGAAGCGATGGGTAGAAAGATAATCACCGCAGCGTAAAGGCGCGACAGGTCGCGTCTCTCTGTCCCCCCTCACTGTATCACGGGGAAAGACCGAATCACAACCTGACTATGCGATCGCCCTGTACATACCGCTGCGATCGCATCATCGGTGGGGTACCAGAGCTTGACGGTCCATGGGGTAGGGGCTGTGTCTATTTTGGCAGGTATAACCAGGGTGGGGTCAGGGTGCCAAGCAATCTCAACATCGGTCATGGGATAGCTTAAGCCCAAACCGATGGCTTTGAGGTGGGCTTCTTTTACAGTCCAGTGCTGAAAGAAGCCTTCCAATCTAGCGGCGTGTGCTACCGGCAGCGTGGCCTGCTCGTTGGAAGTGAGGCAGCGTTCGATCAATCCGTCGAGGCGCGTTCGGGGGTTGATCTGCTCAACATCAACGCCTAGAAGCGCCTGCTGCCCGACTGCATAAACCACCCAGGAGCCGCTGTGTGCCAGGTTGAACTGCAGGACAGGGCAAGGATCAGCCAGACTGGGTTTGCCGTAGTCACTGTAGGCAAACAGCAGCGATTTAGGAGCACAGTCTAGATAACTGGCTAAGAGATAGCGCAGTCCGCCGCGACTCAGGATGAAGCGTTCTCGATCTTCGGGCTTGAAAAACCGCTGGGCGCGATCACGCTCGTCCACAGATAGCCACTGGAACCAGCCGTCAAGCTCGGAGCGAAAGTCGGGTATGTGCAGTTGCCAAACGTGTGTTTCCGAGCTGTTTGGTAGCGTCAAATTCATTGGATATACAGCTATTCATGTGAATTCTCCTATGCCTCCTAAGGCGTTGAAAAGATCCCAACGTAGAGAAGTGGGAAATTCTTGTACATCCGGTATAACGTCGCGCTCGACAAATCGATTTTGATAGAAGCAAATTAGTTGTGGCTGAAAGGACAAGATATCTACATAAGTTCCTACAACTTCATAGGGAATTGTGTCGCCAATCTTTGCTAGCCAATCGATAAAAGGGAAAAAGGCATTGTAGAGTTCAT
>JBCBJE010000012.1:0-16135 GCA_038523735.1 Cyanobacteria bacterium J06626_18
ATCGCAATGTTTACCACCACATGTTCAATTGCGTTCAACACAGGTCTGAGTACCTCCAGAACGAACGGTTTAGAATACATGCTCGGTTAGCCATCTGAGTCGGGGGAATGTTCAAATGAAATTCTCGCGGACTCAGGCGTCGAACCAGCAAAATGACCTCCATGAATGACTACATCATAAGCATCGGTTTTACAGACATTCAGGGCTAAAGAATCTGTGTTTAATGATGCCTAGATGAAGTAAAACAATCGGTAAATACACTATTCTCGAACAAGATTCTGGAGTCCGGAAGAAATTATCAGGGGCATTCATTTGAAATTTGGGTGCCTCCTGTCTCCCTACCTAGTCGGAGTTTTCCGGCTTAAACGTTTGTTCATTCTTGCCAAGGAATTTCGGGAATCGCCATTTCTGAGCTGTATCTATCCGTTGCACTTAAGTCTTCGATGAAGACCTCAGCGAACGAAAATTCCTGATTATGCGGCGCAATTTACTGATGTTTGGTCTTCTCTCAGCGTGTCTGTCTGGACTGGGTAGCCGAGTGGCCAATGCCAGCACGACGGTGGATTACAGCTCACCCTGCGAATACTTCAATGCCGAGGGCACCCTACAAGCTACAACCACTTGCAACGTCAACTTTGGCATCATCGGTGTAGATCAAGGTACTCGCTTCATCCTGACTTTCCCAGACGGTGCCGAGGTGTGGATTTATGACTATGTGGATGGCGAAACACAAGCCAACGGGGTTCCCTCTGATATGGCGATCGCAGGCGACAACGTGGTTCTAGCCACTGAAGACGGGGAAGTGTTTATCTTCAAAGCTTCCCCCCGTGAATAATTGGCATGGCCCGTCAGCCAAGCCACAGATATTGACAAAGTTGTTAAGCCGACATGAGCGATCCCCGAAGGAAGGTATTGTAGGGTGGGTGCGCTATGAGTATCTTATTTGACCCTCAATCCGATAGAGTGCTTATGTCTACCAGCCGATACCCCAATCTTTTGACCCAAGGATTCGAAACCTCTCTAGAATCCATCATGCAGCCCATCGTATTGGCTGGGATTTTTCCCGACGCATCCGCTCAACGCATCAATCTGAATTTCAACTCACCCTACACGGCTAGCATTGGACTTGATCTACCAGACCTTAGCAACCTAAGCTTCAACTTCGACCTAGATACCCTAGACGATTGGCTAGAAGGTGATTTTGAGTTGTCTGATGTAGAAAGTCTGCTGGAGCTGCTTGGCAATGACTTTGAGCTCTCGAATTTGGCAAACTTGCTGAATTTACTGGGTGATAACTCTGATTTTGCTAATTTGGCAAGCCTGCTGGAGCTGCTTGGCAATGACTTTGAGTTCTCGAATTTAGCAAACTTGCTGGATTTACTGGGTGACAACTTTGAGTTCTCTAGTTCGGATTTAGCAAGTCTGCTCGACTTGCTTGGCACCGACTTCGACGTTTCCAGTTTAAGTAATCTGTTCGAGCTATTGGGGTATGAGGCTGAACTTCCTGACTTTGGGGGATCTTCCAGTAATGACCCCAGCGAACCCAATGGCCCACCAGGGGAACCTAACCCTAACCCTCGCTCCCCCAGCGAACCCGTCAACCCACCGGGGGAGCCTAACCTGCCCCAGCCTCCCGAACCCGATGCGAACCTCCAAGAGGGCACCAGTGGCGACGACATTCTTGAAGGTGACAGCAGTAACGACACGCTCAATGGCCGCGGCGGCAACGATACCCTACGCGGTAATGCGGGTGATGACACCTTGAGGGGCGGCAACGGTGATGATATTTTGAATGGTCAACCCGGCGAAGATACCCTGCTGGGGGGCAATGGCAATGACATGATCGGCGGTGGTCGCGGCAACGATCGCTTAGAGGGCGGTGCTGGCAACGATCGCCTCTGGGGGCGATTCGGTAATGACACGCTACTGGGCGGCAATGGCAGCGACACGCTGGAGGGCAACGAGGGCAATGACATCCTAAGAGGGCAAATCGGCAGCGATACCCTGCGCGGCGGGGAGGGTAACGACATCCTCGGGGGTGGTCGCGGCGCTGACAGTCTCTTCGGACAAGCGGGGCGCGACCAGATCGGCGGCGGCGCAGGCAATGACTTCTTAGGTGGGAGCCGAGGCAGCGATACCCTAATTGGTCACGATGGGAACGATATTCTGTCTGGTGGCTTTCAGGGCGATACCCTCACAGGCGGTGGGGGCAGGGACACCTTTCGCTATGCGCTACTCACGCAATCGCTCCTGGCAGAAGGCATTCTGACAAACACCTTCGATGTCATTACTGACCTCGCGATCGGCACGGATACGATTGATGGCGTGAATGCTGTCAGTACTGGCAATGTTCGGCAACTAGGCGATGTGACAGCCCTCAACGAGGCTGGATTACAGGCTGCGCTCACACGCGGCTCCTTTGCTGCGAATGGAGCTGCCACCTTCACCTTTGGCCCTCGGAACTTCTTAGCACTCAACGATGGGGTTGATGGTTTCCAAATCACCAGCGATGCGGTCATTGAAATCACAGGATTTAGCGGCAATTTGGCTAATTTAGCGATCGCTTAGACTCTTCGTCTCATAAAGGACAACTAGCTGACCATCGAAATCGTAGAATCCTTGTTCGGTGAATGCGAGATTAGGTGGGGCAGTGAAAAAACTGGGTTCAACCACTTGCAGCCCCAGCGCCTTCACCTGCTCGCTCACAGGCGGTACATCGCTGACCTGAATCACGATGCCGATCGCGTGGGGTAGCGATCGCTCTGGCAAATCAATACCTTTCACTTCTGTCAATGCTAGGGCTCGCACCTCATGCTCGGTGCTCAGAGTCGCAAACGTAAGCTGAGCTTGGGCTGGGATCTGAAACACCTTGTAGAGGTAGGACTCGGGCGAAGCTTCACTCACATAGTCCAGCCGGAAGCCTAGAATGTCTCGGTAGAGTTGGAGCGATCGCGCCAAATCCGATACCAGCAGACACGGACGCTTCAAATGCAACCCTGCTTTTACTGATGAGGTATTTGCTTCACTCTGAGACTTGCCCATGTTTTCTGACGGAGTTCTTAGTCCACCTAAGTTGTATCTCAAGTAACCGAAATTTCATGACATCCGCTCCGGTATTAGTACAAATGAACTTTTACTGTGTGCAGTCAAAACACTGTACAGCTCTGAATGAGTGTTTCCTCTTACTACGAAGTGATGCCTCAGGTATTGTTAGATCGGCTGACCAGTGACCCAGAACTTTTGTCAGCTCTTAACACGCTGTGGGGCCATGGCTCGGGCATGCAGTACTGGTTCGACCAAATTGAGGAGTCCGAACTCGAAGAAATCATGGCAGAGCATTCTGAAGCAACCGTCAAAACATTGCGTGAGCTTGTGTCAAGGATAAAAAATTTTCCGTCTGCTTACATTAAAAAACTCATGATACTCACATAACAATGCTGACATCCGCTTTTACAAAAGCTGAAGCACCGACTCCAGAGGCATTTGCCCGTATCGTCGTAGACGGTGACGAAAAGTGGGGACATGGTACTGATCTTGTTATCGTCGATGCCCGACGCTGCGCGTCGCTGGCCGTTTTTATGAACAATTTTGTCGTCGCAGATATCATCGGCGAGTACCGCTCAAATCAACGCATACCCGTTGAACCCTGGCAGCAAGAGTCACTTGTGCAGAACTTACAGGAGCTTACACAAGAATTGCAGGAATTGATTAACTGTTATTGTCTTGCAGCAAGAATGGGTCATCCAATTTTGACGGGACTCTCTTAATCGGCTCCCTAAGGTGCCATGACGGTATGTATATGCGAGGAGCAAGTTTCCCTTAGTTCTTCCAGAATCTGCTCGAATTGCTGCCAATCCAGATTACGAATGAACAACCCTTGCCCAATAGGAATACCTAGCTGTCGAGGTTGAGACGTAATCATCCTGTATTCGTCGAACGACTGTACAGGTGCCCATCTGCCATCCCTGAACTTTGTAAATCAAGAAATTTTCATGGGTTTTAGCGTCCTGACATTTGATTTGTTATTGCCAAATGCCATCCGAGACCACAATAGACTCTCGGTTTTTGACAGATGCCGGAAATTATCTTGATAGGGTCTCGCGAAGTCTTACTTTTTCAGGTTGTTTGAATCTCAGACTGTTCTCTATCCTGTGAGTGCAGCAAAAACAGTTTGCGGAAGAGGAACAGCCCATGACCGCCGAGCACCAGCGCCTCAAAGATGTCTACGGCATCGGTACGCCTTGGAAATTTTGGGGACCCTACTTGAGCGAGCGCCAGTGGGGTACCGTTCGGGAAGATTACAGCGCCACGGGTGAGGTATGGGACTATTTTTCCCATGAACAGTCCCATGCGCGGGCCTACCGCTGGGGTGAGGATGGGTTGCTGGGTATCTCGGATGAACAGCAGCGACTGTGTTTTGCGATCGCCCTGTGGAATGGCCAAGATCCGGTGCTGAAGGAACGGCTGTTTGGGCTCACGGGAAACCAGGGCAACCACGGCGAAGACGTCAAGGAATACTACTTCTATTTGGACAGCACCCCGACCCATTCCTATCTAAAGGGGCTCTACAAATATCCCCAGGCTGAATATCCCTACAGGCAATTGGTGGCAGAAAACCAGCAACGGGGGCGCAGCGGGCTGGAATATGAGCTACTAGATACGGGTGTCTTTAACGAAAATCGCTATTTTGATGTGTTCGTAGAATATGCCAAAGCAGCGCCAGAAGACATTCTGATTCAGATTACGGTTGTCAACCGGGGGCCAGAGACGAAGCCTATCACCGTGCTGCCCACACTCTGGTTCCGCAATACCTGGTCTTGGGATGTAGAGCAGGCGCAACCTCGCATCAAGCTTACCGACACGCAGCCTAGTTTTAATACTTTGGAAGCGAGTCATCCTGAAATGGGTATCCGCTGGCTCTATTGTGAGCCGACTCATGCGGTAGAAGGTGCCAATGGTTCAGTTCTATTGACCAACAACGAGACAAATTATCAGGCTCTGTTTGGTGCTGATAACAAAACTGCCTACGTTAAGGACGCGTTGCATCGCTACGTGATCCAGGGCGAGCATGAGGCTGTGAATCCCGATCGCGTTGGCAGCAAAGCAGCCGCTCACTACCGCCTGTCCGTCGCGCCTGGAGAGACCCAACAAATCCGCCTTCGTCTTACTAATCAAGCCCAGATGGAGCAGCCCTTTGGCGACTTTGGCCCGATCTTGCAAACACGGCAGCAGGAGGCCGATGCCTTCTATCAAGCCGTAACACCCTTCCAAATGGGTGACGCTGCACGGCGCGTTCAGCGTCAAGCCTTTGCCGGACTTCTATGGACAAAGCAATTCTACAGCTTTGATGTCGGTCGCTGGCTCGAAGGCGACCCCACCATGCCCAAGCCCCCCGAGGGTCACCAGCACGGTCGTAATCGTCACTGGGGCCATTTGGACGCTAACGACATCATCTCAATGCCCGATAAGTGGGAGTATCCCTGGTTTGCCGCTTGGGACACGGCCTTCCACTGCATCCCTCTGGCTACAATCGACCCCGACTTTGCCAAGGTGCAGCTCGATATCATGACGCGGGAATGGTATATGCATCCCAACGGTCAGATTCCGGCATACGAATGGGCTTTTGGCGATGTGAATCCCCCCGTCCATGCCTGGGCCACCTGGCGAGTGTACAAAATCGAGCAAAAGCTCAAGGGCAAGGGCGATCGCGCCTTTCTGGAGCGCGTGTTTCAAAAGCTGCTGCTGAACTTTACCTGGTGGGTCAACCGCAAAGACCAGGATGGCAGCAACGTGTTTGAGGGGGGATTTCTGGGGCTCGACAACATTGGCGTCTTTGACCGTAGCTCGCCCTTGCCCACAGGCGGCTTTATCGAACAGTCTGACGGCACAAGCTGGATGGCAATGTACTGCCTCAACATGCTCACGATCGCGCTAGAGCTGGCTCAAGCAAATCCGGTGTATGAAGACATGGCCACCAAGTTCTTTGAGCACTTCATCTACATTGCCGATGCTATGAACCACATCGGCGAGGACCGGACCCAGCTTTGGGACAAGGAGGATGGCTTCTTCTATGATGTGCTGCACTTTCCCAACGGCGATCGCCAACGCTTGAAAGTGCGATCGATGGTGGGGCTGATCCCCCTATTTGCTGTCATGACGCTAGAGCCAGACCTCCTAAAGCAAGTGCCCGGTTTCAAGCAGCGGCTGGAGTGGTTCATCCATAATCGTCCTGAACTGAAGCGCAACGTGGCCTGTATGGAATCACAAGGGGTCGGGGCTCGCCGCATGTTGGCACTCTGCTACGTCACCCTCGATCGCCTCGAACCTGCCGATAAGCTGCGGCGAATTCTAACGAAGCTTTTAGACGAAGATGAATTCCTGAGTCCCTATGGCATCCGCGCCCTCTCTCGCTATCATGCCGAGCATCCTTACCATTTCCAAGCAAATGGCGAAGACTTCTTTGTCCACTACGAACCGGCTGAGTCAAGTAGCGGCTTGTTTGGCGGTAACTCTAACTGGCGGGGTCCCATTTGGTTTCCGGTCAACTATCTGATCATTGAGTCATTGCAGAAATATCACCACTACCTGGGTGACGATTTCAAGGTGGAATGTCCTACCGGATCGGGCAACTGGATGAACCTATGGGAGGTCGCATCAGAACTATCACGCCGACTAACCCGCATTTTTCTGCCTAATGAGAATGGCGATCGCCCAGTTTACGGTGGCCTCCACCCCTTCCAGAAAGATCCCCACTGGCGCGATCACGTCTTGTTTTACGAGTACTTCCATGGCGACAACGGAGCTGGCATTGGGGCCAGTCACCAAACGGGTTGGACCGGACTCATCGCCAAGCTAATTCAGCAAAATAGCCAATATTCCTGAAACTCGTATTTATTGCTTGCTGCCGATTTCTCGCTGGACAGCCAATCCGATTTCCAAAGCCTCTTCCAGAAACTGCTGATACTCGGAAGCCTGATTATTAACGTGCAGCGTATGGAGCGTAGTGAGATTCGTCTCAATGTTGCTAAACAACTCCTGTCGTCGCTCGATCAAAGGGCGATGGCGACGCAGAATTCGCTCTGTCATCAACGCTGAAATTAAGCTATCGCGAGTCGTTTCCAGAGCTTTGAGAACTTCCTCGCGGTTGGGCAATCCCTGACGAGCCGCTGGCACCGTTCCCAGCTCATCCATTACCTGCAAGGCTTGCACAATGTCGTTATGGCGATCGACTTCATCCAGCAAGTGGGCGAGCGATCGCAGGGTCCGATAGCGCCGCCATTGATAGGCATTCCACGCGATCGCACTCACCACCGTGATGCCCAAGCCTATCAGCAGCAAGACAGTCACATTGTTAAAGCTCGACAAACTCCGCGCAATCACTAAACCCAAACCCAGGCAGATAATAAACACCACCCCCAGAACCGAGCCCTCCGTCACAATTAACGACAGCACTCGCCGAACCGAGCGAAACGTCGATGGCCGCACGACTCCCCCCATAAAAACGCTGCCAATATCCAGCCCAGTAAGCTTTTCCAGCTGCGCCTTGGTGATTCTGAGCGACTCCAAGTCAGAGTTCATAGTTTGGGAAAGAGGGGAGAGGGGAAGAGGGGAGAAGTGGGGGAATGGATGGGTAGGAGGGTGGAAGGGTGAGGGAGTAGGGGGAGTGAGGGAGTGATGGGATGAGGGAGTGAGGGAGTTATGGGGAAAGGGGTAAAAGGTCACGGGTAAAAGGGGAAAGGCGAAAGGGCAAGAACCCTGAACCCACTACCAATTACCAGTCACCAACCGTTATCAAGAACCAAGAACTAAGAACTAAGAACCAGCTACCAACCATCAACTATCAACGATTAACCAAGAACCAAGCACTAAGCACAATCAACTAATTACCCCCCAAACAGCGCCAAGATGCTCCTAACAACCTGAGAGTAGAAATTTCCTTCAATGTTTCGGAATAGCTGAAAGGGCTCTCCAGGTGCGCCGAAGAAGGGTCGCAGCGTCCATCCTAGCTGACTGCCGACGAGGCCATAGAGTACCAGCCAAAACAATAATAATTGGTTGCGAATCTTGGGGGTCTTCTCATCAAACTTCATCACGGTTTTGACGTTGTTATAAAACAGCTTGATTCCCACAAAACCGGTTAGCGCAAAGATCGCTACGTTGAGCAGCAAGAAGAAGTGATAATCGCGAATTGAAATCAAGAAAAATAGCGTTACCGGCGCAAAGCTGAACAACAGGACGCTGATGACTGAGACAGTTGTCAGACTCAGAACGGTGTACTGCTTAAAGTCAACTTTGGAGCCAAATAGGATATCGAAGAAGTAGAGCGTGGGCAGGCAAATCAGCAATGTGAGTAGGTATAGGGCCGGTAGCTTAACAGTTGAGACCAGCATTTGTTGCCAGCCATTGGAAGATCCAATAATTGCTCCATAGATGGCGAAGAAGAGGGAGCTTGCAACGATTAAGGACAGAATTTTAGATTCAACTTTTTGACCATCGCGGACTTCATCGAGGAAGATGGTGCGATCGCGCAGTAAGCTAATCAGCGTCGAAAAGTGATTCATGGGCTTATCCAAGAGTAACTATGGCGACTGACGCCTACCCCGAGCATAACCACTCACTCAGTCGGATTAAGTCGGATTGTGACGGAATTCTAAGAGAGCTTTGCCAGCCCCTACTTGATTCTTGATAGTTTCAAAGACGCTGTCATGAAAAGACATTTTTACGGGAGATCCCGCGACGATGTCCAAGCTTCGACTTCAAAAGGGGTACTTAATTCAGTGCAGCGTCTTGACAAAAGTACTGAATAGGCACCGAAGCATAAGTTGGGAAGTAGGGCTGTTCTAACGCTAAAGGAGGAACCATCTCGGGGGGAATACCGCAGGCTTCGAAGTGTTGAACCGCGTTTTCGGCAGTCACCCTATCCGATATTACGTACTCCATGTAGGAGCGATTATTGTGCTCGATCTGGGCTCTGGCGCTAGCGATCGCCTCTTCCACTGTACTCACCGGCGACAGAAACGTGGTCCCACCCAGCTGATTGATGACAACTGGGCTAATGATCCGAGCATCCGATCGTCTTTCCGATTGACCATGAAGGATTCGAGCCGGAAACTCAACGTGAGCGGCTGCAATCGCACCTTGGTAGATTTCGCAATGAATAAGTTGCATCGTGTTTCTCGTCTTGTGATGTGTACTGAAATCAAACAGATATGCCGTGACGAATCGACATCAGGGTTAGTAACAGAACAGCAAAGCTCAAGCGAAACGCCTCGTGAAGTGGGCGGTCCTGGTTTTGTGAGGAGAGGATCTAGCGTCGCCGCTGAACAGATGATGATATTGGCTTACATAGATCTGTCAGGGTAGAAACTACACAATTAGGAGAGTAGAACATCATTGTGACAACCTCGTGAATACAGACGATCGCTGTGAGGTGGATTGTGCAAGCTGTGGTGCAGCTGCTTAGCCCCTCCTCAGCAGAGCTTTCGCCACCAGAGCTCAGGGTAGAGAGGTATCTGCCCTAAATCGCGAGTCTATGCAAAGTGCTCAAAGATTCTTCGATTAGTATTCCCAGCTTTCCGGACCCGATATGTATCCCTATCCAGGGATCGTTTGATTTCATTTTTATGCCTTGGTAGCAAAGATCTCTGTGGTTCAGGCTTCCTCTTTTTCTATACTGGTAGCCTGAGAATATACGCTGGCCATATCCGGCTCCTCAGTTTTTGACTAGGGAGAAACGCCAGTTTCCCAGTCGGATATGGTCTATACTTCGCTGTTTGCTGAGGCCCGTTATGTCGTTGATCCGCGAGTTACATCGTCAACTCATTCAGAAAGAGCGCTCTGCTGTTGAAATCTCACAGGCGTATTTAGACCGTATACAAGCGCTGGAACCCTCGCTACATAGCTTCTTGACGGTTACTCAAGAGTCGGCGATCGCGCAAGCTCAAGCTGTGGATCAGAAGATTGCCAACGGCGAAGAAATTGGTCTTCTGACAGGTATTCCCATTGGTCTGAAAGACAACCTTTGTACCCGTGGCATCCGCACGACCTGTGCCTCCAAAGTTCTCGAAAACTTCGTTCCTCCCTACGAGTCCACTGCAACCCAACGGCTAGCTGACGCTGGCGCAATTTGCCTGGGTAAGACGAATCTGGACGAGTTTGCAATGGGCAGCTCGACCGAGAATTCAGCCTATCAAGTCACCGGCAATCCTTGGGATCCTAATTGCGTTCCTGGCGGCTCGTCGGGTGGATCGGCAGCCGCTGTTGCTGCCGATGAATGCCCTGTTGCCCTGGGATCTGACACCGGCGGTTCGATCCGGCAACCGGCTGCCTTCTGCGGTGTTGTTGGGATGAAACCCACTTACGGGCTGGTCTCTCGCTATGGACTCGTCGCCTTTGCCTCCTCCCTTGACCAAATTGGTCCTCTGACCCGCACCGTGGAAGATGCCGCTATTTTGCTACAGACGATCGCCGGGTACGATCCCCGCGACTCCACCAGCATCAAAGTAGCGCTCCCCGACTACACGCAAAACCTGAAACCAGGGCTGGACTGCAAGGGACGTAAAGTCGGCATCATTCAAGAGACGTTTGGCGAAGGACTCGATCCCGTTGTGGATAAAGCCGTGAAAGCCGCGATCGCGCAGTTCGAAGCGCTGGGTGCCGAAGTCAAAACTCTCTCTTGTCCGCGCTTCCGGTACGGCCTGCCGGCTTACTACATCATCGCTCCCTCAGAAGCCTCCTCTAATTTGGCCCGGTATGACGGTGTGAAATACGGGATGCGATCGGACGAGAATAACCTGATGTCGATGTACACCAAGACCCGTGCTGCCGGCTTTGGTCCCGAGGTCAAGCGACGCATCATGATCGGCACCTATGCCCTCTCAGCAGGCTACTACGATGCCTACTACCTCAAGGCACAGAAAGTCCGGACGCTGATTAAGCAAGACTTTGAGGCTGCCTTTAAGGAAGTGGATGTGCTGGTCTGTCCCACAACACCCACAACCGCCTTTACCGCTGGGGATAAAGACGATCCCCTCAGCATGTATCTACTCGACCTCATGACCATTCCCGTGAATCTAGCAGGGCTTCCTGGCATCAGCCTTCCCTGTGGCTTTGACGAGGGTGGCCTACCCATCGGCGTACAGCTCATCGGCAATGTTCTGCAAGAGCAAACCTTGCTGGAGGTTGCGTACGCCTACGAACAAGCGACCGACTGGCACCAAAAATCACCTCCGATGCTGCAGTAGGAGAACCACACCACATGGGACGGTGGATACTTAAGCTAGGAGGGCTGGGCGTGTTTGCCTATATTGGTGCTTGTCTGGCTATTTGGTTCGGGCAACCGCGTCTCATATTCCATCCTCAGATGGGCCTTGCACTCACCCCCGCCGATCTCGATTTACCCTATGAGGATGTCTGGATTCCAGTCGATGAGGGGCAAATACATGGCTGGTGGATCCCGGCAAATGCTCCAAACGCAAAGACTGTTTTGTATTTACACGGCAACGCTGGCAACATCGAGACGAACGTCTGGCGAGCCCGATATCTCTCCCAACTTGGTCTGTCAGTTCTGCTGATTGACTATCGAGGGTATGGCTTAAGCTCTGGTCCTTTTCCCAACGAAACCCGTGTCTATGAAGACACGAATGCAGCTTGGGACTATCTCACCCAAAACCGGAAGATTACCCCTCAGAACATTGTGATTTTCGGACATTCGATCGGGGGAGCGATCGCCATTAACCTAGCCCACCAATACCCTCAAGCTGGTGGACTCATCGTTGAAAGTACCTTTACGTCAATGGCAGACATGGTAGACCTCACTATCTACGGTCAAGTCTTTCCCAAATGGCTCTTGCATCAGACCTTTCCTTCTCAACAAAAGCTACCCGAACTCAAAATGCCAGTGCTGTTGATTCACGGTCTCGATGACAACACGATTCCCGCCACCATGAGTGAACAGCTCTACGCTGAAGTCCCTGATCCTAAGCAGCTATGGCTCGTCCCTGGCGCTAACCATAACAATGTCGCTGAAGTTGCAGGTCCCGAGTACAGAGAGGTTCTGCAGCAATGGCTGTCTTCTCGTTAATCCCACTCAAACGGACGATTGCGATCGCCCACAATGCTATGAAACGTTTCTAATTTCTCTGCGTCTAACTCGTTCTTCCAGCGCTGATCGAGTTTGATTTTGAGGTCCATTTTGTTGTAATACTCACCGTGGACTTCTTGCGTATTGCTGGGTACGGGTTGGTTGCGGTAACGGGCGATGAGGGCGCGGGCGCTGCGACTGCCGGCAATGTAGTGATGATCGTGCTGCCAGTATTCCAGCATGTCCGGTTCAAAGGGAACCTCTAGGAAGGCACAGACTTTTCGCATCACGTCGGTCGGTGCCGTTGCCAGGGCTTCATACTGCACTCGGAGACGGCGATCCGTCGGGAGCGTGTTGTACAGACCTTCACAGGCTTCTAGATTGCTCAGCCAGCGCTGGCTAACAGCTTCAGGGGTCATCTCAGGATAAGCGCGCAGGTAGGAGTTCAAAACAGCCCGCCCGTCCCTAACCGCATGAATCACGTATGCCTGTAGCGGTCCTTGACGAAACTCACGGGCCTCAAGCTGACGGGTAACCCAATTCGGATACTTGCTGGAATCAACTAGCAGACTTTTTTGAATCCGCTCCATCAACAGCGTGTAGGGTCGAAAAACTTGATCCTGCCCAATCAGCTCACGCAAGCCCCGCTCCAGCTTGAGGGGAATCGCTGGATGCAGACGACGACCGCTGAACCCTCGCGCCAGCTGTTTGGCATCGGCGTCACTGAAGTGCTCCGGCCAAAAGCTGCTACTAGGACAAAAGGCGGCTGGGGTGGGCTTACGGCGGTAGAGCTGAGGTAGCTTACTGATTTCACCCAGGGAAAACCCTTTGGAGTGACTGCCCAGCATCAGATCCAGCATGGTTGAGCCAGAGCGCCCAATCCCCAAAATGAAAACGACCTTTCCTGCAGTAACCATGGCTTTCCCTCTCAGCTTCTTGGTTAGACGCCTGTGTTAAACACCGAGCTTTTGTTGAATTCGTTGCCACAGGCCCGCTTTCTTAACTGGCTTGAGATTCAAAAGCGGTTCCGAAACGACCCGGAAACGGTAGTACTCCCAGACTTCCCAGTAGGGGCCTCCCGGTCGCATGGGTGTACCGGCCCAATGTAGGTAGCGCAGGCCGCGATCGCCGTCATACAGCAAATGCTCTTTTTCTTGAAAATGAGGACTCCCGCCCCAGCTACCGGGTTCATCCGGGTTTGCCTTCGTAATGTTAAGGCGACGATCCATCTCATTCAAAACCAGATAGTTCATGATGGGCTGATCAGTCGTGCCGCTGGAAAAGTCAAAATACTCTCGATGTGCAGCACATTCTCGGAGGCGTGTCAGCATTTCTTCATAGGAGAAAACCTGCTTGCGTGAGCCCCAAAAGCCACTATTAAACACATCTTGTAGCTGAGCTTCGGTAAAGATATTTTGTTCGCGAACCAGCGGTGCGAAAACATCTGATAGTCCCCGGCCCTTATGGTGGAAGTCGCAGCAAATAAAGTCCGCCTGCTGTAGGTAGTCAAGAGTCTTCATGATCGGCTCAAACCACAGAATATCTGTATCAATATAGACAAACTCATCTAGCGGGCCAAACCAGACGGCCAGCTTCCGCATTTTGTTGGGCAGCTTCAAGAAGTCCCGAGGAAAGATATCAGCAATATCCTGCGTCATCTGCTCCAGAAATGCTAAGTCTGGAAACATCTGTACGTTAAAGCTACTGTCTAGAACTTCCCAGACCTTGTGGTGCTCCTCATTAAAGGGAATCATCACCACAGGAATGTCGGGATCGTGCAATCGGAGGCTACTGAGGAGCGCGATCGCCTGATCAAATACCCGATCATTAGCAACAATGTAAACCCCACGGCTCATAACTCAATCCCTCCTCAGGGTCTACTTGGATAATCCCAGCTTTCGCAAAACACGTTGTGGCAAACTCGCTGGCTGGGGCTTGTAAGAAACCGGTTTGCCTTCAAATGCAGGGTAGTTTTCTGGTTCCCGTAAATAGCGGTAATGTAAGAAGATATCCCGATAGGGAAACTCGATATTTTCGCCCTGGCAAATACGGTTGAAAAAGCGCGAGCTTACACCGATGTAGTGTAGATAAGTAAGCCTTGCACCTTTGTCGTACAGCACATGATCCTTTGCCATAAAATGGGGCGAAGTAACCGAATTTCCTGTTTTCTTTTCAGCTGGCCAATTGAGCGCTAGATTATAAACCTGACGCCCACTTTTCATGACCATGTAGTTTAAGACTGATTGGTTGGGCGCACCCAGATATAAGATGTCAGCATCACCGCTTTCTAAACCAGCAACTACCTGCGCGCGATCTTCTTTGGTAAACATGCCTTTTTTCGAGGCATAGCACCCCGAGCAGAAAATTTCTGTGGCAATGCGCTCCGAGCCAAAGACCGACTCTAAGCGATCGCTTTCTACCTTAAAGATGTGTGAGGGATCCTTGAACTGAAAATCGTAAACCGCAAAATCATTCTCATCGAGCGCTTCAAAGAAGGGTGCCAACGGTCCCATCACCAATGTATCGGCATCTAGATAGATAAAGCGTTCAAAAGGGGCTCCCTCATCGAAGGCACAATACCGATGGTTCTCTCCGACCCGGTAAAAACGCGTCGTAATCCCTTGCTCTTTCCAGTAGCTCAGAGCGGTTGGGTGAGCTTTCCACACGTCGTAAGAGAAGTCTTCCCAAACCTGAAAAAGGGCCTGATCTCCCAGCAAGGTGACGTTAGGACGGTCGGCGATCGCCTGCTTAACCCTTTCCATCTGGTCGTTATAGGCGATGACGCACACAGGATAGTCTTTCCCAGCATTGGCTTCGATACTATTCAGTAGCGCAATCAGCTGATCGCAAACCTTGTCATTCGCCAATGTATAGATCCCATCCACCATCGAAAGCGGCCTCCTCTCGTTTAATCTATCGGTGAATACGGTGAGGTCTTCCTGCACCCGCCCCTCTTCAAAAACCCTGCAGCTGAGTCCATATCTGTAAGACACATACACGGAAGCCGCTATCACATGGTAGCTTTCCCGAAACTTGAGTCAAAACAACAGACCCCGGCTTTGACTGAAGTTCACAGAATAAGCGTCTAGCAAGACTTCTGCCAGACAATTCGACGCTGTAAAACAACACTTTAGTCAGTGTTGAGACTTTAGGATGCTACACGCGATGCCGTGGTCTCAGCTGCAGCGAGATGTTTTTCTACCACAGCTCGAATATCGCTCATGAATCGCTCAGTTGAAAACAGTTCTTGTCGCTGTTTGAGCGATCGCCGCAGATCACCCTGCAAAGCCTCATCCCCCAGCACCTTCACGACTTTTTCAACCGCGTCGGCCTGACCGTCAAACAAGATATCGCCATGGTCAGCACCGACAATTTCCATCTGTCCACCTTTGGAGCGCACAAACGGAATCATATCGGCCTTGATCATTTCAGCGATCGAAATGCCAAAGGGCTCTGGTTTGTAGTGGATTCCGTAACGACAGCGTGCAAGAATCTTCAAGTAGTCTTCATAGGGTAGGTTTTGATGCAGATAAACCCAGTCAGAATACTCTTGAGCCAGCGTTTCGACCTGGGTTAAATAGTCCTGCCCATAGCTGCCGCCACCGCCGCCCGTGATATGGAGCTTGATATCGAAGCCTTTGTCGCGCACAGCTTTGAGGATTTCGATAACCCGATGGGTTTGCTTAGCCGGAACAATTCGTCCACTACAAAGGAACGCATTTTCCTTTTCATCCCAGGGCAAGGCTTCGATTTGGGTGATTACTGGCGGGAAGACCACATCGGCTTTAATACCGTAAGTCTCCTCCACTCGTTGAGCTGTGTACTGCGAATTGGCGATAGAAAGATTTGATCGCAGCCGATCGTAGGAAAAGTCCACCCACTTCATGAGAACCTTGAACCAGGGTTTGGCTTTTTCGCGATCGTCTTCAATGACGTGAACCCAGTGCAAGTATTGAATACCCGGTTGTCCCATGTCGAGACTGTTGAAGGCAGAAAAGACAACGTCATACTGCGGAGCAACCGATTTAAAGTAGCGAATCGTCCAATAAATAA
>JBCBJE010000013.1:0-15640 GCA_038523735.1 Cyanobacteria bacterium J06626_18
AAGTCAAGAAAAGATGTCAAATAGGCTCTATAGAGAATTTTACTCCAGGTTACGGCTGTGGCCATTGAGCTAAAAAGCCCGGCTACCCTCTTTGAAGAAGGCCAACCGGACCATAATTTAAGGCCGTTGCCCGCTGCCTAAGCGATCGCCAGCGCTTCCTCCACGTTCGCCACATCCACAGCGTATCGTTGCCTCCTATGCTCAGTAGCTCATCGCCAGCTTTGCCCCCGACATGTTAGTTGTCTCATAGCTATTGGGTCAGAGACATCAGTAAGCCGCAGGGCGTTGATGAGAGACCGCGCCCTGCGGCTGTGTCTGATCAGATCAGCGCTAGCGCTTCTTCAGGATTTGACACGTCGGGAACAGTAACAAAGTCACTTTCACCCAAGGCCGATGCCTGCACGCCGTTGAGTACGGCCAGCACTTCGCCGCTGTCAGCAATCCCCAGCAGGGTGTTGGCCCCGTCCTGGGTCAGCGTCACATCCTCAAAGGTGAATTCGCCTTCGACAATGCCAATGCGGTCAATACCTACCTCGAAGTCGAGAACGGTATCGGTGCCGTCACCGCTGCCGAAAACAAACAGATCGCTGCCGCTGGCCCCAGAGAAGTTGTCGCCGACCAGGATATCGTTGCCGGTAACCCCCATCAGGATGTCGTCGCCTGCGTCGCCGTAGATGATGTCGTCGCCCGCATCGCCGCTGAGGATATCGTTGCCCGACTTGCCGCCGATGCGGTCATCGCCCGATCCGCCGAAGATAATGTCGTTGCCGCCCATCACATCGCCTTGAGGGTCGCGGAGATTGAGGTCGCCGCGCAGCACGTCCATGCCTTCGCCGCCCATGATGATGTCGTTGCCGAGGCCGCCTGCAAGGGTGTCATTGCCGTCGGTGCCTGCAAGGGTATCGTCACCGGGGGTCGCCACCGGGTCGGGTGGCTGAGTGTCGCCGGATAGCGTAGCGGTCAGCTCATAGAAGCCGTTGTTGACCCCTACTTCGGGGAAGGTCCAGCCGCTGCCGCTCCTGGAAACAAAGGGGTCGTAGTTGCGGTTACCCAGCTGACTAACGCCCACATAGTAGGTACCTGCGGTCGTAGCTGTGAACTCCAAATACGGGTCACGGGAGAAGTCTTCACCGGGGCGCGCACCATCGTTATTCGATGCCAGCTCATTCCCGTCGGCGTCAAACAGGCGCAGTTCGGTATCGGGCTTTTGTAGGATATCTGCTAAGGACGGGTACACTACCTGCCTAAAGTTGATGGTGTTGGGCAAGATTTCTTCGGTGTCAATATCCAGGCTGACCGTTTGCCCGGCCTCAAGATTGAAAGAGAAGAAATCAACATCTTCCGGCAGATCGCTAAAGCTCTCTGCGATCAGGCCGTTGATCGAGACCGTGGGATTGTCGGCGCTGAGGCTGAGGGCGTTGGCTTCTGGAATGGTACTGTTGCTAATTTCATCGCCCATTAGCTCGCTCTCTTCTGAAACCGTGGCCTGGTCTAGGGTATCGGCTAGGGTGAAGGTGGCCTCGTTAAAGGCGGCGTTGAGTTCGTAGCGATCGCTAGCCACCAAAGCAAAGCTGGCGCTCTCGCTACCTTCAGCTACGCCATCGTCTAGCACTGGTAGGCTAATGGTGGCCGTTTGTTCAGTAATTGTCAGGTCGAATCCATCGGCGTTCACGGCGGCAATGGTGCCCCCAGCCACCTCAATCGTATCCAGGTCAAACTCGTCTAGCGCTGAGGCACTGACGCTGACGGTCAGACCCTCGGCGGGCGGAGGCGTGCTCAGGGTAAAAGTGTGAACGCTGATGGTACCCTCTGATTCCACTAGGGTGTCGGGTGCTCCCGTCAGGCTGACCTGAATGCCTGAATCTGGATTGTCAGCAATGGTCAGATTGATACCGCTGGCATCGGGGTCAATGGTGTAGCCAGACAGGGGCTGGAGGGCAAAATTGAGGGCAACAATCCCTTCTTGCACGGCCAGCGGGTCAATATTGGGGACCGTTAACTCGTCAAAAACAGAGAGCGTAATAGAAGCCGTTTGTTCAGTAACGGTAAAGAAGAACCCGGACGAATCGCCGTTGGGCACCGGGAAGTTACCGCCAGTCACCTCCGCCTCTAGCACGGCAAACTGGCTGAGCGGGCTGCCGACCACGGTTTCGTCTTCGCTGTTTACAAAGATTGTCAATCCCTCGGCGGGTGGCGCTTCTGACAGGGTAAAGGTTAGGGTTGTTTCCGTCTGTTCAGTTTCGACCAGGGTGGTTTCGCTCGCGGTAATGCCCACTTCAGGTACCGTATCGCCTGGTGTTGTGGGCGGCGGCACGTCAGCCACAGAATCATAATAGGTAACTTCCGTGGAACCGGCATCGGCAGAAACCGTGTAGCCCTCCCCTGGCTGCAGGAAGAAGGTGACGTCCTCGGGACCATCGCTTTCTAGGGGCTCGTAGCGGTCAACAATATTGCCGTAGAAAGTGGGGAACCAGGGGCGATTGTTGGCCGTTTCGTAGGTGACGGTCATCAGCGGCTCATCGATCAGCAGCCGAATGCCAGTGGGGATACCGTCTTCGTTGTAGAAAGCGCCTAGAGACTGGCCGCCAATGGTGCTGGGCAGGGCGCTTTGGCCCAGGTACGACACATAGTCAAACAGGTTGGCGTTGCTGTTAAGCACAAATTCTAGGCCGCCTTCGGGCAGCTCACCGTCGGCTTGAATAGTAAAGGTGGTGCTGGAGATACCGCCTACGTCCACATGCTCAACCACCGCGCTGATAAAGTTGCCGTCGCCGTCGGTTGTTGTCGGATTGGTGCTGAGGGAGAGCGTTGGTGGGTTGGTGACGCCGGGGTTGCTGACAGGCGGGGTAGGCGTGCCTGTTTTGCGCGGGTTGTCCTCGGTGATCAGATTAATTTCGATGCTGTAGTCGCCGAAAATAGAGCGGTTACCGTTACCGGAACCGGGGGTATTGGGCTCGTAAAAGGGGGCCACTACATCCCAAAAGTTTTGCACCTGACCGTCGTCACCTAGGGCGATAAAGTAGGAGCCGTCGGCCGGGGCGGTAAATTCGCCGTAGCTGTCGGTTTCGTTAGGATCGAACGGGCCAGTGCCGCCAAACAGCTTGTCAGGTGCGGCGGCAGGGTCAAAGCCAGTGTTGATATAGTCCTGTAGCTGGTTACCCTCGGCATCATAGACAAAGGCATTAATGGCAAAGCCTACGCCAAATTCGTCAACGTTGGTGTCAAAGTCAAAGGTCTCAATGGTGATGGTTTCCCCAGCCATTAGATCGACCTGGTAAACATCGACGTCTTCGCTGTAGTCGATGTAAGTGTAGGTGCCATCTTCGTTGAGGTAGCGGTTGCCGATGTCAAAGTAGACCGCGTCGGTGCCAAAAAAGGTAGGATTCTCGGGGCTAATTTGGGTGTTGGTGGCGAACTCAATGACGTCGTTGGGTTCGTTGATAGTGCCTCTGGGAATATCTGTGCGGGTGTCTACCAGGCCAAAGCCCCCGCCGCTGTAGTCGGCAATAATCTCATAGCCCGCCCCTGCGGCCAGGCTAAAGCTGGCGGTTTCAACCGGTTCAGTCTCACCATCGGCGGCAATGGGCAGGTTGACCAGGGTGGTGTACTCGGTCATACGCAGGTCAAACCCGTCATCTCGCACGGCCACAATTTCGCCGCCCTCGACGGTTACGCCAGCCAGGTCAAACTCACTTAGGTTGGTGGCATCAACAGAAACCACCAGACCCCCTGCGGGAATGATGCCGCCCGTGACGTTAAAGGCATGGGCGCTGACGGTGCCCTCATCTTCGATGAGATAATTAGGACCAGTAAACAGACTGACCTGAGGAGTGCCGGGGCCAGGCGGCGGCGCACCGGGAAGCTGGGTAGCATCGTCGGCAAACAGCACAACACTGGTAGCCGCAGCGACATCGATAGTGTAGTCACTCAGGGTAGGAATCGGGCCTTCGACGTCGCGGTCTACCTGGTCTTCTGTGACTAGCGAGAAGGTTGCTTCTACCAGTCCGTCAAAGGTCGCAGGCAGCAAGGTATCGGGTTCAGGGTTGTCGAAAATATTGAGCGTGGCTGTGCCAAAGGTTGCGCCTTCATCAATAGTGGCAACAAACCCTGAGCTGTCACGGTTGGGAAGTACACTGGTAAAGTCAATATTTTCGGTAACGGGGTTAAAGGCGAACCTAGGTAAGTCGAGTCGATTGAGCATCTGCTCAACGTCTGTGTCAACAAATAGAGTCAACCCGCCTATCGGAGCCGGTTCATCTAAGTCAAAGCGAAAGGTGATAGCCGTACCCTGAGTCTCGACCAGAGCGTTGAGGTCGCCATCGAAGGTGGTGGATGTCGAGAGACTAACTTGCATAGTTTCTGTTGGTGGTGTGATGAATGGAACGCTAGCGGGGACAAGACGATGCTGGGTGGCCTGCTCGTAGTCGTAGGCAAAGCTCAGAAGCAGGGCTTCGCTAAAGGGCTCTCCGGAAAATTCCAGGCTGACGGGGAGTCCGGCAGCGGTAGCGCCAGCGGGCACCACAATTCCCGGCAGTCCGGTAATGGAAGTAAAGGGATTGTCTGATGCTGGCGATAGTTCGCCAAGCAAGGGCGCAGGCAGGGTCTTCATAGGGTAAACCAGCGCGTCTAGATCAAATTCTTCAAGCAGATCAACGGTGGCTTCCTGCAGAAATTCTCGCTGCGATAGGCGCTCTAGATAGTCTGGGTTGTTCTCAAAGGATGAGCTAAACCCTTGGGATAGCGAAAAGATAAAGCTGGTGCGGGGCAGCAGCCTGCCGTCATCAAGAATCTCTTGTAAATTTTGAACTGGGGCATCGGGGCCGAGGCTGTCGAGATAGCTATCGACGGCAAACTCTGTCTCAAACAGATTGAGCCGGGTATCGTTCAGCAGGCTAAAGAGATCGCTGTCCAGGTCAAGGCTAATGTCATCAATAATCACTGCCCCTTCTGCAGCGAGGTCATCAATGGCCTGCTCGATAATCGCTAGCGATTCTGCGTGGGGCTCGCCCGTACGAAATAGATCGCGAAAGACGCCAATGCGTGAGCCTTCCAGAGCCTGATCGCTAAGCAGGCTGGTATACCCTGCCTCTGGAATATTGCCGATGCTCTCGGCGGTAATCGGGTCGTTGTCGTCGAACCCAACGATGATATCGAGGGCGATCGCCGCATCCTCCACTGTCCGTGCTATCGGCCCCACTCGGTCCAGCGTAAAGGAAATCGGCACTGTGCCATCACGGCTGACTAGTCCCTCAGTCGGCGCAATTCCCACTAGGCTGTTATTAGCAGCCGGATTGCGAATAGAGACCCCGGTTTCTGTGCCCAGACCTAGAACAGCGAAATTGGCCGTAATCGCTACCGCTGTGCCCGCGCTGGAGCCTCCCGGCGCACGGGTAAAATCGTAGGGGTTAAGCGTCTGTCCTCCCAGAGCGCTGATGCCTTGAACATTGCGAGCAAACTCATCCAGATTAGTTCTGCCAAGAATAATCGCACCCGCCTCTCGCAGTTCTTGCACCACGTAGGCATCGTCTGGCGGCAGTGAATTTTCTAAGGCAAATGCGCCCGCTGATGTGGGTAGGTCAGCGGTGTCAATATTGTCTTTAATCAGGATGGGAATGCCGTGGAGGGGAGAGCGGGGGCCTTGCTGCCGACGTTCTTGGTCGAGGGCGATCGCGGTCTCCAAAGCATCCGGATTCAGTGCAATAATGCTTTTAAGCGCTGGCCCCTGCTGGTCGTAAGCCGAAATGCGAGCTAAATAAAGCCGCATTAACTGCTCAGACGTCAGCAGCCCTGATTCAAAGGCTTGATTAATCTCGGCAAGGGTAGCTTCTTCAAGCTGAAACATAGCGGCTCCCAGTAGTTGCCCAAAATAAAAAAAGGTGGAGCGAGTCAATCCTCGCTCCACCGGTCGACAAAGTCTAAATGAGTGTCAGTGCCGCCTCAGGATTCGACACATCGGGCACCGTCGCAAAGTCGTTCTCACCTAAGGCAGAAGCTTGAACATTGTTCAACACCGCCAGGGTTTCGCCAGAAATACCCAACACCGTATTCATACCATCCTGAGTCAAAATGACGTCTGCAAAGGTAAACTCCCCTTCGACGATACCGATGCGGTCGATGCCCACCTCAAAATCAAGGACGGTATCGGTGCCGTCTCCATTGCCAAAGACAAACAGGTCACTACCGATGCCGCCCGAGAAGTTGTCACCTACCAGAACGTCGTTGCCTGTCACACCCATGAGGATGTCATCGCCATCGTCGCCCCAGATGAAGTCATCACCTGCGTCACCGCTGAGGATGTCGTTGCCAGCCTTGCCGCCAATACGGTCATTGCCGCCACCACCAAAGATAATGTCGTTGCCGCCAGCAATTCCATCTTGAGTAGAGCGAGAATTCAGGTCGCCGCGAAGTACGTCGCCCCCGTTGCCCCCCTGGATAATGTCATTGCCCAAACCGCCCGCCGCCGTATCATCACCCCCGAGGGCATCAATGGTATTATCAGCATCGCTACCTATCAGTGTCTCACCCGCCTCAGTACCCGTTAGAATGCTGCCTTCGGCATCGACCACAGTCTCAAAGAAAGTGCTCGTAAATACGCTTGTTTCAGGATTGATCACTACCCCATCCGTGAGAGGCGTGAGGGTAAAGTCAACCATCTCAGTCTGACTGGCAAAGTCTTCCACAATGCCGTCGCTATCTAAGTCTCGATCCGTGGGGAAATTAAACAGCGGAATCGTAAAGGAAGATACAGGCTCTAGCAGCGTGATTTGGGCATTGGCCAGCTCGAAGTCGACAACATCTGCCACCGCAGTTAGACCGTCGGCCTGCAGTTCTGTCAGCGAGAACCGAGTCAGACCATCGGGTTCGCTGGAGGCAAAGTTAACCACCGGGTTAACGCCATCGGGCAAGCCGTCCTCGACGGTAAAGGTCACTGTCAGCGATTGAGGATTCTCGGCTTCACCAGGGAATAGGGTACCCAACTCCTCGATAAATTCTGTTGTACTAAAGTCAACGGTAACGATCGTCTCTAGCGGTGGACCGGCTTTGACGATGTCAGCATCAATACGGGTATCGCCAATATCAGTTCCGGCAGCAGCGTCCAATCCCAAAATTCCGGCTAGCTCAGGGGCCAGCAGCAGGTCAGCATCGGCTACGGTGAGGTTGTCTTCGGTTACCAGGAAACGCCCCGGATTGCTGATGTCAAACAGAACATCAATGCCCAGAGCATCATCCAGAGTGTCAGCGACAAAGAAACCGCTGTTGGTGTCACTGATGCGGCTCTCGTCGTAGGCAATGGCAAAGTCGCCAATGGTCAGTAAAGTCTCGCCGCCCACTAGGAAGGTAATATTTCCCGTGTGATTGATGGTGCCGTCTGCGGTTAGCTCGGGGACAGCATCGAAGCTGAAGGTAGTTTCAGGTGTGATCGCAAACGCCAGCTGGAACTGATTCGAGAATGGGTCCGCCGTGGGCGTGGCATTCTGAATATTCAGCCCCGCTGTTTCAAACAGCGTAAAGTTGAGGAACAGGCTGGTCGCCCCAGCCACCACCTCAAAGAGGTCATCTTCATTGGCCGGGGGCGAAATGAGGATAGGGCTGCCCAACTCATCCAGGGTATCTTGGATGTCATCCAAGTAGCTTTCGCCCACCTTACCCGTCTCAATTAGCTCAGCCGTCGTGCGCGTTAGGAAGGCGATATCTTCGTGGGTGCTGAAGCCGATGGGCGGATAGCCAAACTCATCGGACCAGTCATCGAAATGAATCAGCGACGACGACGTCTCTTTAGATTTACTCCAGAAGTTCAGACCGGTAAAGCCCTCACCCACGGCAGTCTTTTCACCCACGTTGATGCCGTCTGGGCCATCAAATAGGCCATCGGTCAGCACCTGACGGGTGGTGGTGTCAAAGGCAAAGTTAAACTCGGGGAAGGTAAGATGGTTGTCCTCATAGGTACGCAGCAGCACACCGTCCGGGCCAAAGAAGGAAATATCAAAGGATTCGAGATTTTCTTCTCGAACAATGCCGTCAGTGGGAATCGCGCTAGCATCGTAGCTAAACTCACCCTCAACGCTGAACTCAGCAATCTGCCCGGTCCAGTCAAACTCGTAGGTAACAATATCGGGCGTAGGCGGCTGAATGGTGCGGCGATAGGTGGGCAGCAGGTCACTTACCAGGTTAGTGCCGGAGCGGCCATTGAGCAGCTCCACATAGGTAATCTCTTCTAACGGCGAGTACCATAGGTTAGACCGGAAGCCGAGGGTCTGACCACGATGGACATACCAGAAGCGATTGCGCGACTCTAGGGTGCCAATGCCCAGTCCGTAGGTGTCGTAGTTAGGGGAGTTTACTTCGATAGTATCCAGCATCTGCTCTAGGGTTTCGGGCTGGAGCAGTGCTCCCTCCACCAGCAGCCCATCGAAGAAGTCTGCCAGATCCTCAGTATTAGAGATAATTGAGCCCGCAGAGCCCGCCCAGGACAGGTTAGCAATGCCGACATTATCGAGGGTGCCGTTACCGTCAAAGTCCCAATAGCTGCTGACGTAGCCGCCAGGGATATTATCTTCGCCAAAGACAAAGGTATTGTCTAGCTCGAGGGGTTCGATGATGCGATCTCGAATCTCAGCCCCGTAGCTATTGCCGGTAACCGCCTCGATTACCTCGCCAGCTAAAATATAGTTGGTGTTGGAATAGCGCCAGTCTGTGCCCGGTGTAAAGAAGGGATCTGCCCCATCAATTAAGCCTACCAGCTGTTCCGGCGTCCAGTCGTTCAAAAAGACGGTCGGGTCGCTCAGCGCCTGATTAAACAAAATATCCGAGAAGTCGGTAACACCGCTAGTATGGTTGAGAATCTGCTCAATGGTAATATCGCCAGCGTTAGGTACCAGATCGGTAATTTCTGTTGACAGCCACTGGGTTAGAGTGTCGTCTAGGGCAAGCTGACCTTCTTCTACCAGCTGCAAAATGGTGGTAGCCACAAAGGTTTTGGTGATGCTGCCCGCCTCAAAGCGATCGCCCGGCTGCAGTGGCACCTGATTTTCCACATCAGCAAAGCCAGCAGCCCCAAACCATTCGCCTTCATTGGTCAAAATGGCGGCAGCGGCTCCCGGCACCTCTGGCGGCAGGTTGTTCGCCAGCGCCTCATTGAGGGCATTAATCACGCGATCCGGTAGGGTATTTTCTGCAGGGGGCGGTTCTGATACCGTGTCATCAATGGTGAAACTCACCGACCCCGCCGTTTCTGACACCTCATACACTTCTCCGTTCGCCAAGCTAAAGGTGAGTGTTTCCGGCCCTTCCCCTGGCCCATCATCAAATACGGAAATAGTGATACTAGCATCGGGTTCAGTCAGGGTTGCCAAGAAGCTGCTGGCTCCAATATCGCCCACCTCAGGTACGCCAGCCAGACCCGTAGATTCAAAAGCCGGAGCCCCCTCTTCCGTAAAGATATTGAACTCGCCCAGGGCGAACTGAGTGGGGCTATCCACCAGCACCGTAACCCCCGCAGCCGGAATCTCACCGTCCACATCGAAGTTAATCGTGAACGTATCTCCTTCGGCCAGCTCAGTCTCGCTAACAGAAAATCCAATCGTGGGACCGACACCAGGGCCACCGTTACCATCTGTAATCGTCACAGACGTGCTGCTAGCCTCGGGGTCAATGACATAGCTAGAATCAATCGCACCGGTATTTTCAATCAGGCTAAAGGTGGCAACTTGGTCTGCTTCTTCAATCACATCGTTGAACAGCGTCAGTGCCAGGGTGGCCGTATTCTCCAGCAGAATCACCTCGAAGGTGCCGTCTAACAAATCGAAGAATGGCCCAATCGCTAAGCCCATAAATTCAAAGTCGCCAGTAATATCCTCCAAGATTTGCGCCAAAGGTCCCTGGAAGAGTACAGAGAGTCCGCCACTCACCAAATTGCCATCGGTGTCAAATTCTGGCGTAGGAATTTCTCCGTCTACTGTAAATGTTGTTGTGACGGTGGTGCTGGCATCTTCTTCGGACACTGCCGTTGGCGAGATGCTCACACCAACAATGGGATCGTCCATTGGCGGCGGACTGGGGGCAGCCACAGCCTCAATAACAACATTGCCAGTGTCGCTGCCGCCGTTGCCATCGCTGGCTATGTAGGTAAAGCTATCTTGATCTATCGTGCTAAAGCCATTGGTGGGGGTGTAGGTGAAGGAGCCATCGCCGTTGAGGGTGACACTGCCGTTTTCGGGGGCGGCTGCGATCGCAACCGTCAAATCATCCCCATTGGCATCGGTATCATTTGCTAGCACGCCCCCAGCCGCATCGACTGTCAGCTCGGTAGGCACTTCAAAATTTGGGTCCTCTACACCTGGTGCGGTAATCACAACGTAACTGTCATCAGTTGCAGCAGGAGCACTGTTCTCAACAGGGTCAGGCGGTTCAGGCGTACCCCCTGGCAGCTGACTAGCCGTATCGGCAAATATCACCGTGCTGCTAGCGGCATTGGCATCGACGGTGTAGTCACTGATGTCAGTAATGGTGCCTTGGTCTTCCGCCGGAATTTGATCTGCGCTCACCAGAGAAAACTCAACATCGACCCGGCCATCGTAGGGAGCGACAGGGGGTACCGCTTCGTCTTGGTTAAGCACATCAACCGTAAAGAAGGCAGACTCTGCCCCTTCGGCAATGGTTAGGGCGATGCCCGATCGATCATCGTTCCGCTGAGGCAAGGGGAAGGAGACAATATTCTGCACTCGATCCGTTGCCCCACCCAGAAAATCGCCCACTAGCTGAGTGAAATTAAGGCGATTGAGAATCTCGGTCACTTCACTATCAACAAAAACTCTCAAGCCACTACTAGGGGCAGGTTCGTCTAGATCAAAGCGAACGGTTAGTGACGTCTCTTGGTCCTCAACCAAGGCATTTAAATCTCCATCGAAGTTAGTCGATGTCGATAAGCTAACTTGTACCACAGTTGAAACTCTCCATTATTGTTGAATTGGTTGAAAACCGGATTCAGGGAATAGGTCACTAAACGAGAAAAAACTTAGCCACTGTTGAAAGACGGTGACTAAGCATCTGAGGGATTAGATTAGTGCCAATGCCTCCTCTGGATTCGATACATCAGGAACGACAGCAAAGCTGTTTTCGGTCAGTGCCGACGCTTGAACATTGTTCAATATCGCCAGCGCCTCTCCGGTGGTTGTAACGCCTAACAGCGTGTTTGCACCGTCTTGGGTCAGCGTCAGGTCAGCAAACGTCAGCTCACCATCAACTAGGCCAATGCGATCGATACCCACCTCAAAGTCGAGAATCGTATCGGTGCCATCCCCATTGCCAAAGACAAACAGGTCGCTGCCGCCTTGGCCACCAGAGAAGTTGTCACCCACCAGGATGTCGTTGCCGGTCACACCCATGAGGACGTCATCGCCAGCGTCACCGTAGATGACGTCATCACCCGCGTCACCGCTGAGGATGTCGTTGCCAGCCTTACCACCAATTCGGTCATTGCCTTCGCCGCCGAAGATAACGTCGTTACCACCCGCAACGTCGTTCTGAGGATCGCGCTCATTCAGGTCGCCGCGTAATACGTCATCTCCATCGCCACCGAGAATCAGGTCATTGCCTAGGCCACCCGCAATGGTGTCATCACCGCCTTGACCATCGAGGCTGACGTGGAAGTCGTTACCCACAATTGTCTCGCCTTCATCGCTACCTACCTGGGTATCAATGAATTGCTCACTGAAGACAATCCGCTGGATCAGCTGATCGGGCGGGATAATCGCGGTGATGCCTGAGGTCTCTAGGCTGTCGATAATGTCATCCAAGTCAGTCGAGGCAAACGGCTCGTCAAAGTCGAGGATGAAGTCGAAAATATCGAGACCAAAGCTCAGGGTATCCTCAAATACCAGGGTGTTATCCAGAGTATTTTCTGGAGAATTCACCTCCTCTGCATTCACTTCAATGGTCAATGATCCGGTAATATCCGTATTTCTGGAGCCATTTAGGTCAATGAATAAAACCTGATCTCCATCGATTAGAACATTACCAATAGGACTGTCAGGAGCAGCCTCCAACGCAATGTCAAACAGTCGTGCAGTGGCTGGTACATCTTGGGCATCAACAGTGATGTCATAAACAACGTTGGCCAAGCCAGTCTCTTCGAAGCCCAGCAGCTGATTCACCTGACCCAGCTCCAGAATCGGCTCGTTACCTGCAGTGGTTACCGCTGCATAGTAAGTCCCCGTCTCAGGCACGAGATAGTTGAACAGGTTCGATGCAAAGCTATCGGGCTTGTCTTCAGAAAAGGCCAGAACATCGCCTGCTTCGTTGTACAGATACAGCTGGGTATCGTCGTTAGTGTAGGCAATGCCGGTTAGGGCTTCTGTGACATCAATTTCAATGCTCAGCAGCTCGCCTGCGGTGGCATTGATCGCATACACATCATTGCTGGTGCTGACGGCCCCAGATGCAGTAACTGAACCACTCGACGTATCCAACGTCACCGCGTTATCAAACGGATCGTTGTCTGCAACAGCTGTTGGCGGTGCCTCGTCAGTGATCAATAGCAGGCGGCCACCTTGGTCAGCATCATCTGCGGTAAAGGCAGAATCATAACTAACTAGCAAATCACCCGTAACTGGATCGACAATTAAGTCGAACGATCCCCCTGCACCAGAGCCGGTCAACCCATCTAAAAAGGTTCGTTCGGTATCAACAATAGGATTGCCAAGGTCATCCACCTCAAAGGCACTAATATTGTTGGTGTCATATTCCGAAATCAGTACCGTATCGGCAGTGAAACCGGGATAGCTTTCATCCACATAGTCAAGTCCCTCGATACCTCTGAATAAATCATCCGTATCGAGCGTAACAGTGTTTTCTATGGTGATGTCATAGGTTCCATCCGCATTTTCAGTCAATGCAGCATCATATAGAGTACCTCCATCAAACGAGGTGATTTTTAGCCGTCCCTCACCAGGTGCACCGTCAGGAACAATCTCTAAAGAGCCGGTCGATGGTTCAACGCCCAGTGCGGTTAGGTCGATAAACGCATCAGGTGCGGTACTCCCCGGTAGAATCTGACCAATGCTGTTGTCGAAGTAGGTGGCGTACAATATCGTGCCATTGGGCGCAACAGTTAGACCACCATCGAGACCACCGGGTTCTGGTTCGCTCTCAGGGACGAGACTACCGATACCAGGGGCTGTTGCGAAGAACGTTGCTGGTCCTGTAAAACCAGTAATACTGCCGGTTTCAGCATCACGGGTCACATCCACCTCATAGATGGTTGCCTCAGGAGAGTAAGGATTACCCGTAACCAGCAGTGTGTCGTCATCCAAGAAAGCAATACCGCCGTAGCCTGCGGGCACGAAACCACCGGTATCTAGGGGCACACGCCCCAGGCTTTGAGTGGAATAGGACTCTTCAAATTCCTCAGCAACTGGGGTGATGTAATTAACGTTCTCAGCATCATCGATATTGATGGTGATGGAGCCATTAGTTTCAGAGACTTCGTACTCTTCCCCATTGACCACCTCAAAAGTCAATGTCTCCAGTCCTTCACCAGGAGCATCTTCAAAGACGGACAGCGTGATGCTGGCGTTTGGCTCAGTGATTGTTGCCAAGAAGCTGCTGCCAGCACCATCGGCAGAAATCGGGAAACCTGCGAGACCAGTAGTCTCAATTAGGAAGTTACCGTTTTCATCAAAGATGGCGAATTCACCAATGGCTCCAGGCGTGGGGCTCTGAATTAAGACCTCAAGACCGTCTGCCGGAATCTCTCCATCCACAGTGAGGTTTAGGGTGACAGTTCCCCCTTCAACTAAATCAGTCTCAGTTGTTGTAATGCCAACCGTAGGACCAACCCCAGGCCCACCATTACCATCAACCAAAGTCAGCGTAAACTCGCTTGCGTTTGGATTGACTGCATAGTTAGAACCCAGTAGATCGTTATCGTCACTTACTAAGGTGAAGGAATAATCTTGGCCTGCTTCTTCAATGACATCATTGATGAAATTGAGGGTAATCGTAGAGGTCTCTTCTAGAAGAATAACCTCGGTAAGCGTAGGCTGTTCTGGATCAAAGAAGGAACCGAGTACCGATCCCTGTAGAATTGGGCCACCCACAACCTCATCTAAGAGGAGTATGACATCACCATCAAAGAAGACAGAAAGCCCACCGGAGACATAATTACCTTCGGCATCAAATTCTACTTCAGGAATTTCACCGTTAGCAACTGTAAAAGTGGCCGTGGAGAAAGCGCCTTCATCTTCTTCAGAAACGGAGGCTGGTTCTACAGTCAAGCTGACAATCGGCCTGCCTTCTGGCGTGTCATTGATCGTGATATCAACGCTGCTAGCATCAGGATTCACCTCATACTGCTCACCATCGGGCAAAGCAAAGCTCAGCACTTCTTCGCCTTCGCCAGGGCCATCCTCAAACACCGATAGCGTCAGCGATGCCTGATTTTCATTCAGGGTGACGAAGAAGCCACCGTCATCCCCACCCTGGAGTGGGAATTCGTTAATACCCTGCAGCTCCACTGCGGGGGTGCCATCTTCGTTGAAAATATTGAACTCACCGATATCGGTAGGTCCGCCATCTACAAAGACTTGAAGACCACCCTCAGGAATGTCGCCATCAACATCGAAGTTAACGGTGAGCTCATCGCCTTCTTCCAGATCGGTATCGCTGACAGAGAGACTAACTGTAGGACCACCACCAGGATTAGCGCTTGCCCCATCTTCAAATGTCACGCTGGCAGTGCCTTGACCAATCGTAAAACCTTCTCCAGGCAATAGCTCAAAGGTTAAAGTTGAGGACGCTTCTTCAAGAATGTCATCAAAAATGGTCGCCGTGGCAGTTACCTCTGGAACCGTCACATTCAAGACCACTTCTGTACCTGTAAAGGCTACAGGTACTAAGCCCTCTGGCGGGTCAAAGGCTAACGGAACATTGCCGTCAAGCAATCCAGGCGCAAACAGTTGAGCAACATCGCCACCAATGGTAATCTCGATGCCCTCATCGGGAATGTCACCATCGACGGTAATGACGAATTCCGCCGCTGGCTGCTCATCTTCAGTCACTACTGGTGTCGTTGTGGCAAAGGAAATAACTGGTAAAGCCGGGGGGGGCGCATCGGCGATGCTGACAGTAACGCTGCTGGCATTGGCGTCCACCTCATAGGCTTCACCGTCAATTACCGCAAAGTTAAACTGCTCAACGGCTTCATCTTCATCAGCCCCATCGTCAAGGGCTGCTAGGGTAATCGTTGCTGTCGGTTCAGTGACGGTAATAAAGAAGCCACTGTCGCCTTCGGCAGGCTCAGGGAAGCCGCTAATGCCGGTGGTTGTAAAATTGCCAACGTCAAATTCAGTTAGACTCCTCGACTGATTCCCGGCGCTGACCACATCGTTAATCAAAATCGGCAGGCCACCTTCAGGAATGTCGCCTGCCACCGAGATGGTCAGCGTTACCGGCTCGCCGCCCTCAACAAGGTCAGTTCGATCTACACTCAGGCCCACTGTCGGACCAGCGGGCTGGACCTCATCAGAGATAGTCAGCGTGGTGCTAGCGGCGTCGGCATCTACCTCATATAGCTCTCCGTTGGCTAGGGTAAAGGTGATAGGCAGGGGGTCTTCTGCCAGAATGTCATCAAAAACGCCCAGGG
>JBCBJE010000014.1:0-15392 GCA_038523735.1 Cyanobacteria bacterium J06626_18
AGTCGGTGCGTCATGCAAAGCGATGACACTCCGAAAATTGCGATTATGTTCCCTGTTCTCTATTCCCTGGTCTTTGCGTAGGCTGGGAAAGGTTTTGAGCGAAAGCAACGGGATTTTCCAGTAGATATCGGCTAAACCTGCCCCTACAGCAACTTTCCAAATTCCGAATTCCGAATTCAATCACATACGCTTTACCGCGCTCCCTGCCCAAACAAAATCTTCTTCGCCTCATCAGACATCGTGTTCGAGGTATTGATTTCTTTGGCTTTGGCATAGGCGCGCTCTACGGCGGGTCGGGCTTTGATGGCTTGGAACCAGCGCTTCAGATTGGGGAAATCGGCTAAATTCTGGCCCTGTTTCTCATAAGGGACAATCCAGGGGTAAGCTGCCATGTCAGCAATGGAGTATGCGCCTGCCAGATACTCTCGGTCGGCTAGTCGCTGATTCAACACGCCATACAGGCGGGCTGTCTCTTTTACATAACGTTCAACAGCGTAGGGGATTTTCTCGGGAGCGTATTGCGAAAAGTGATGGTTTTGCCCCAGCATGGGACCGAGTCCGCCCATCTGCCAGTAGAGCCACTGCGTAACTTCGAAGCGATCGCGCACGTCAGTCGGCAAGAACTTGCCAGTTTTCTCAGCTAGGTACTGCAGAATGGCTCCCGACTCAAAAATGCTGATCGGTGCTTCTCCATCAGCAGGAGCCTGATCCACGATCGCAGGAATCCGATTGTTGGGTGCGATCTTGAGGAAATCTGGTTGAAACTGGTCGCCCTTACCAATGTTGATGGGGTGAATCGTGTATGGAACTTCAGCTTCTTCAAGAAAAATCGTAATCTTGTGACCGTTCGGCGTGGTCCAGTAATACAGGTCGATCACGGCAGCATATCCAAAACACTGGTTTCAGAATAACGTGTACGTCGAAGAAGAATATTAACGCAACATCGTTTTCCCCTTTCCCCTTTCCCCTTTTTCCTTTCGGCAATGACCGCTGACTTAACCGCTACAGCCTCTAAGCAGCAACAAACACAAAGCTCGTCAAACCTGATGCAATCTTGCCGTGCTCAATCTGGCCAGCAACGACGCGTAAGGCCAAAGCTTGGACATGGGCGATCGCATCTTCTCAATTTTGCCATACACTAGGCAACCTGGAAGCTTCATAATTTCAGCAATTCAGCAACCATCTTCATTCTTGTTCAGCCTCGATAGTAAAGTGGGTGGAAATCTGGTTGTTCATGTTTCAGCAGGGTTTCAGTGTCAGTAGAGTTACTCGTTGTTTACTCTTCTTCCTCCCTCACCCTCACCCGCTCTAAGGCAGCTTCCAATAACGTCGAATCCGCTATCCAGCGATAGGTGTTGAGGTCGAGTTTGCCGACGGTATTAAATTGGACGCCTTCTTCCTTGAGTAAAGTTTGCTGTAGGTCATCCATACCGTTGCGATGGGGCGATCGCGAGACTTCACCTCTGGCATTAATCACCCGATGCCACGGAATATCATCCTCATCGGTCACCCGATACAAGGCATACCCGACCAGACGAGGCTTACCAATCAGACCCGCCAGCTCAGCAACTTGGCCGTAGGTAGCAACCTTGCCATAAGGAATTTGACGGACAACGGCGTAGATGTAGTCGTAGGTGTTAGGCATAGGGGGAGCGATATCAGTCATCCGGAGTCATGATTGCCAATACATATTCGCCTGCGCTGACGGCATGGTTCCAGGAAAGATCGTAGACTAAGCCTGCTTGCTGAGCATGCACTGGGAGAACGGTAGGAAGCTGTTGGGTTTTGTTGAGGCACAGCAGCTCGAAGAGCTTATCGCCGGCTTTTACCCAGGTGCCTAAATCAGCTCGATTCTGAATGAACCCCCCCGTTGTTGCGTAGTAGCGCTGGCGCTGGCTGCTGCGTGATAGGGGCACAGTGCCATATTCTTGAGGAGAGTGATCGGTCAGGACGCCTCGGTGTCGCAGGTAATTCAACACGCCTGCAACGCCTCTTTGGACTGCTAGCGGATCAATTTGCAGGCCGCATCCTAATTCCAGGGTCCAAGCATCGATATCGAACTTGAGAGAACGCCCGCGTGCGACGAAGGCGGATTCGAGGGCTAGCCAAGGATGGATGAATGTTTCGTCGAAGGCGTTGCCATCAAATTCGTCCAGCATTAGTGCAAAATCGACCCCGAAGTAGGGAATGAAGGCAGCACGATCGCGAAAGTAATAGAGATACACCAGCCCTTGGTTGCCTGAGGTGTGTAGGTCAATCAAGATATCGGCATCGAGAGTGAGGGACTGAAGACAAGTGCGGTAACGCTCGTGGACGGGGATACCCATCGGGGAATCCAGATTGTTCAGCTGAGTCTGAAAACCCCCTAGAATCGCCTGACGATAGGCTTTTTGGATCGTGACGATGTCTTGCTCTAGGTGCTGTTCGGCAAAGGCTAGTGCGCCTTGACTCGCCTGCTCGTAATCCCAGAAGATGCGATTCCAGTCGCGGCCATCGTAGGGATTGAAGCGTCCGCTAGCGAACTGATGGGCTCGCGTGTTGACCCCCATAGGGTTGCAAGCAGGCACCAGGCGAACTCTCCCTGCAGAGCTTCTCCATCCAGCGTTTGCAGGTATTCGATTAGCTGATGAATCACAACATTCCCTGCCAGCTCTGCCCCATGCAGATTGGATTGCAGGTACACAATTTTTCCTGAAGTTTTACCTGTGAAGCAATATTGCTGCAGCGACAGGGTATCGCCCGAAGCGAGCGTTAGTAGGGGATGAGTGGTGATAGTAAGATCCATGGATGGGGCGATGGGGCTACCGTGTGCACGCAAGCGTGGTCTGAAGTAGTTTGCCTCCCAAACACAGAATTTCGGATGGTTACGTTTCCGATGTCGTCACAACTGCCTCAACCTTCGCAGTCTGCGCTGCCTCATCCACCTCAGTCACGGCCCAGCGGAGGGGTTCGCCGCGTTTTTGCAATTCGGTCTCGATCTTGCGGGGAAGATCTTGAGGGTTTTCGGTGAGGTCGATTTCGGCGGCGATGAAATGGGTGGTCATGTTTTTGGGGGGTGGTGTTAACGAACGGGACCGTAGGGGCGCTACGGCTGACCAAATTGCTTTTGGTAAACGATATCTTCTTTTTCGGTTTCCAGTGTGATGTTAGAACGGGGAAAAGCCACGCAGAGGAGTGCATAACCCTCCGCTTGCAGTTCAGGTCCTACGCCCATACCCTCGGTTTGATCAACGGTGCCTTCGGTGATCAGAGCGGCACAGGTGGTACATACACCCGCACTGCAAGAAAAGGGAAGGTCGAGCCCGGCTTCTTGGGCTGCAGCCAGGATAGTTTTGTCTTCCGGCACCTGGATTGTCGTTGAGGTGCCTTGGTGATTGATTGCAACTGTGAAGGTATTTGCCATTTGTCTCTTAATCCTACTAATACCAGCAGACCTTCAGGCAGTACCGGCAGGAAATGCCGTGTCAAATTCTTCCAGCAAGTCGTCCATTTCTTCTAGCGCTTGATTCACATCAATGCGTAGGGAGCCCAAGTCGGGCTGTTCCAGTAGCTTCAGCAGAACCTCGCGCTTGCTGCGGATTGCTTCGACGCGATCGCGAATCGCCTGTGTATCCATACCAACTCCTTGCTTCTCCAGTTACATAGCATAGGCAACTTTGGAACGGGTTGAAAACTAAATGCCCTGTTCTTCACGCTTGAGCAGAGCGATACAATAACGAAACGAACCGGTAATCAAGGAATTATGTTACGCAAAACGTCCCTCGGAAACGTGCTGTTAACGGTCGGCCTGGTGCTGACGATTGTGGGCTTCGTAGCCTACTTTCAAGACAATGCCACCCTAAATCTGGCAGGCTTTTTCTACGGCATTCCGGTACTGCTGGGAGGGTTAGCTTTGCGAGCTGCTGAGTTGGAACCGGCTCCTTACTCTCAAGAAACAGCCTCCGAAGTTGTCGAGCTGCGGGAACAACAAGCCACGCCAACCCAAAATCAGGTGCGGAGTGACGTGACTCGCTATCGCTACGGTCAAGATGCCCATCTCGATGAAGTGCTGGAACGCTTGGGCTTAGCGCCGACCGACGAAGAGCGCCCCGAACTTACGGGTGTCCGTGAAGAGGTTGTGGAAGGGGCTTATGCACTGGTCCTAGAATTCGATTCGCGGCTGATGCCCTTGGCTAATTGGCTAGCGAAGAAAGAGAAAATCGAGCGATTCTTTGGCCCCAGCATTCGCGCTGAAATTGTTGAACCGACGGCAAATAAAGTTGAGTTGTCTTTAATTGCGACTCCTGAACCGGCTCCTGCCCCCGCTTCGTAGAAACGGCATTGGCTTCACCTTGCCCTAGTTGCTGTATCGGATGTACCGCATCCACCGTAGATTTCCTGTAGGCTAGCGCCAACCAATTCGTAAACGCTCTTTCGCATGTAGGGGGTCACTGATGGCAGCAGAAGCATTAGGCTGGTGGGGCGTTCCTTTAGGTATCTTGGCAGGCACCTTGCGGGGGAGTGCACCTTTTCTTTTTGTCAGTTTAGGAGAATGTCTGACGGAGAAGAGCGGCAAAATCAACCTGGGCTTGGAAGGCACTCTATTGATGGGGGCTATGAGTGCGTATGGCGTTTCCTACCTGACTCAAAATGCTGTTGGTCCCTTTTGGGCTCCCTGGTTGGGGGTTCTCGTGGCTGGATTCGCGGGTATGCTGCTGGGCGCAGTTCACGGATGGCTGGCTCAGCAGCGCCGCGTCAATGATGTTGCGGTCGGCATTGCCATGATTATCTTTGGCAGTGGGCTGGCGTTTTTTCTCGGTAAGCCTTTCATTCAACCCCAAGCGCCGCAGCTCTTTACCTTTGATTGGGGAGCCTGGAGCGGGCATCCGGCGGTGCAGGCGGCTCTGAAGGTAAGCCCTTTATTTGTAATTGGGGTTGCGATCGCGCCCTTCATGCAGTGGTTCTTCCGCTCTACCCGTTGGGGATTGTATGTGCGGGCTGTGGGCGATAGCCCCGATGCCGCCCGAGCCATGGGCATTTCCATCTTTAAGGTGCGATTTCTCAGCATCCTGGCTGGTAGCTTTTTAGCGGGTATTGGGGGAGCCTGTTTGTCGCTTTACTATCCTGGCGTGTGGACTGAGCGCATCTCTAGCGGTCAGGGATTGATGGCCGTGGCGCTAGTTATCTTTGCCCGCTGGAACCCAATACAGTGCCTGTGGGCATCGCTGCTGTTTGGCGGGGCGCAGGCGATCGGCCCGGCCTTTCAATCCGTCGGCATCAATGCCTACTACTACCTGTTCAATGCTGCGCCTTACATTCTCACCTTGGTAATTATGGTGGTGACGTGTTCACCTAAACGAACGCTTGTCGGTGCGCCGGGTGCCTTGGGTAAGATGGATTGATCCCCATTCTGTGCGAGATGCGACAGTACTACTCGTTACCTAAAGTGTCATCGGGGATAATTTGTGCCCCTACAGAAGCTGTCCAGCTGAGGGTTGCAATACCGGACAATGCCAGGCAGAGACGAAAGGAATCAGAAAGATACGTCTTCGTCGATAGGGGCTTACGGGTCAGCCTAAAGCTAGGCGAGCAATATCACGACAAGCATAGTATCGAGAATAGGCGATCGCCGTACGCTTAACTCCAGATTCCCTTTCTAGAGACAGACACTACGGACAAACAGACACCGTCTCAAAGTTGTCACTGGTCTCAATGTTCAGTGGAGCAGCCGATACAAATAGATTGTCAGTCAGTAACGTAGCCTGATCCACGACTTGGAAAAGCGTTGGGTTGCCTGCAGAATTGCTAAATTCGACGCCGAATGAACCGAATCCTACAGTCGGAACCGTATTATCTGACAGTGCGATGCAGACCCTTTCAGAATCAGTGCCACTGTTCTGGATTTGAATACCATCGGCATTATTACCCGCACTCGTGAGAGCGTTATCCGCAATTGACGTGTTGTTTATATCGCCAGTTTCAACAAACACGAAGAGGCTGTTCGCGTCATTTCCGGTTGTATCAATGACGTTCCCCACAACAACCGTATCACTGAGATTACCGCCATCAGCACCAACGATTTTTTCGCCATTAGCATCAAACACCTCCGTAGCCAGGACAATCCCATCAGAACCATTGCCGGAAGTACTGACAATGTTGTCTGCAATTGTCGTGTCCGCTACGCTGCCAGCGGAAGCACGAACCAAAATGCCTTCCGAGCTATTCTCCGTGGTGGTGATGGTGTTATTTGCGATCGCCATTTCGTTAATATCTCCACCATTTGCTTGGACCCCAATGCCTTGAGCATCCTCACCCACAGTATCGATCCTATTCCCAGCAACGGTAACGTCGTTCAGAGTGCCACCAGGGTTAGGGTTCGCATCACTCGCGATCGTGACAACTAAAATTCCTTCCCCATCCTCTCCCTCTGTACTAACGTCGTTGCCCTCGATCCTAATCGTGCTGACTTCAGCGTTATCCGCTTCGACGGCAATCCCCTGAGCATCGCCGCCGCCAGTCCTGACGTTGTTGTTTGCAAGCACAACTGTGTCGATATTGCCTTCGGAAGCATTGACAAAAATACCCTCGCCATTGATGCCCTCAGTCTCAATTCGATTTTCCTCAATCGCAATCGTGTTTACCTCACCGCCATTCGTCTCAACAAGAACCCCTTGAGCATCTTCACCCGTAGTATTGACGTCGTTGTTTACCACAGTGGTAGTGCTAATAGCCCCGTCAGAAGCGCGGATGAAAACACCTTCACCATCAAAGCCTGTTGTCTCAATGCGGTTATCTTCGAGCAACGTATTGTTTATCGTGCTACCGGTCGACCGCAACAGAATGCCTGAAGCGGATTCGCCAGTTGTCGCTACCGCGTTGTTTGTCAACGTAACATCGTCCGTATCTAGACTGTTGGCAAGGATGACAACGCCATCTACCGCATCCCCTGTTGTGCTGAGACGATTGTCTACAACGGTGGCGTCAGAGGCATCCTGAATCAACAATCCATAACTATCGCCCCCTTGCACATCGAAGCCAGACAGAGTTGTGCTGTTGCCCAAAGACACCATGGCATCGACATCAAAAGCAGTGATACCGCTAGGAGTCCCGTTGACAATTGGCAATACACTATTGTCAGACTCCGGCAGTGTGACAAGCCCCTGCTGCACCGTATCCACTGCTTGCAAAGGGCCGCTACTCAGCACTTGCACAGTGTCAGGGACGGCGAAGCCCTCTAGCCCTGGATTCGTCCCGGCCTGTACATAGATTATGTCGTCCCCAGTACCACTACTATTCGCCTCAATATCGGCCACTGCATTCGTCACCTGACCAAAGGGATTTGCCGCTGTCCCGCTGCCTCCAGTCAGTCCTCCGGTGACGTGTACAAAACGCCAAGGCTGATTCGTTGCAGGGTTGATGGCAACAACTTGACTGGGGGTGTCTAGCTTTACGATATCAACTTCTGTTTGATGGTCAATAATCAGCGTGCTCTGGCGCTTGACCAACTCGCCTAAAAGTACGACGTTGCTGTCCTCTGTGGCCTCGCTTTGAGGGGCGCCGCCAAAGGTCGCGCCCACCTGAAACGTGACGTTGGTGCCAAACAGACCATCGCTGGATACAGACAAACCCAGGTTCAATTCAGGAATAGGCTGTGCTTCTAACCGGGCGCGACCCCCCACAACACCCTCTGCTCCAGCTGGGTCCTGGTAATAGAGACCGGCGTAGCCTCGTAGATCGCCCTGCTCCCAATCCGCTAGGCGAGTCCCAATCTCCAAGTCAACACCCCCCACAGCCGCTTCAAATTCTTGCACCATTTGAGTTGTCAGCGTGCCACTGCTCAAACCCAGGAGGAGTGAATTCTCGCTGAAGGTTGTCGCCGTAATCGTATCGCCGGGCGTATTGATGCTGGTGCTGCTGCTGTCTGAGAGCTGCCGAGTGTTACCCACCGGTAGATAGCCATTTAACCGAACTTCCACGTCCCCAAGCAGCTCTAGTCCAAAACCGACCTGGTTGAAGTAGTTATCATCAGTAGCGCGGCCATCGTAGCCGACGTAGCCTCCCCATACCTGATCGCCAGCAGCGTCGTAGTAGCGATAGCCAAAGAGCAGGGTGCCACTCAAGTCGCCCTGATTATCTAATCGGCCCCGTCCTTGTAAGTACCAGAGATCCCTGGCTGGCGTTTGAAACAGAGGCACAAACCCATCGATATAGCCAAAGCCATCAAAACCGCCACCAGAGGTACTATATCCAGCACTACCTCGAGGTTGTACTACAAGTACGTCTGTTGATGTGGATTCGCCTTCCGGGGCTGGTTGGGCATCAGCGACCGTAGCTTCGATCAGGAGCGGTAAAATAGCTAGGCTCAGCAGTTTGGGGGGCAGCGGCTGCATAGGAGATTCCTTAGGATGCTGGAGTTTATGAGTTGTCAAATCCAACACTTAGCGTAGTCAGAGCATCGATATTGAGCATCAGACGTATTGATAGACATTCGTAGCTCAAAGCAGCAATTTAAATTGCTGCTTTGAGCTAATCAAATTAACTTAAACACGTACTGTTTTTAGAAACAACTTTTGGTAGCATAAGGGTGTTGATGCAGCGAAGCTGACATGGCTGTATCTACCACTACTTCTTGAAAGAGTTGAAGTCTACAACAATGGTGTTAACATCAGGTTTACCTGAATTCAGGTTTATTTCTTCAACCGGTTGAGGCGATCGCAGACATGTTTCGTTTAAACGTTGCGGTTTGTTCATAACTTTTCTATCGTTATCTTTCAGACTGGAGCGGTCGTATTCTGAATTTACCGATTTAGAGGTATAACGATATAGCGTCAGTGGTCAGTATAAGTACAGCCTTAAAGTAGCTAGCTAGAGATAGAAACGTCGCAGGTGTTTTGTGGCGATGGTTCAACCCATTGTTTGACGAACCATGTGGCGATAGCACACCCCATAGATGCTTAGGCAATCTACTTGTCGCGAAGCGCCGACGGTTCCAGGCATGAGAACGTATATGCGGAACAGCTTCCCGCAATACATTAGTCCTTTTCGGTGAAAGGTTTTCTCAGTATCCGAAGAATGTCTGAACCGTACTAACGATAGCTATGGCTGGACCGCAAAGCCCCCCCACAGAATAGGTATCTATGATTTCTCCCAAAGATCTACTCATGACAGCACTCTGCTGTGTCTATATTTTCCAATTGCTCCTGTTAGGAAACTTTTATCGATATTTTTGGCGAACCTATCAAAACGATCAGAACTGGCTAGTCTTCTTAGTGCTATCAATTGCAGCGATACTCTGGCCGATCATTACACCGATCGCATACGTTCGGCTAGTAGAAAAGCGATCGGCTGCGATCGCCTGCCTCACGTTAAGGGAAGTAGATAGACCCGTAAGCAACGTAGACGTATCGGTTGCGTGCCATAGTCAGGCTCAGTGTCAGATTCAGTAACCCTCATTGGGCTTAACTCCTGCAGCCTGTCCCCTTGCTGTAACCCCTCTGACCGCTGGCGTTGGGTATCTTCTAGCCGCTGATAATCGAGCGCCAGCCCTTCAGAACCCATCAAAAGGGGGCTGGCGCGAGCGTGCAGTGTCATCCTTGGCCAACTGAGTTGCGTTTCATCGTCAATGAATCATCGTTGTAGCCAACAATCTCAAATCCAAAACGCTGGTAGAGGCGGACTGCTGAATTAGCGGCTGAGACACTCAATGAAATAGGTGCTTCATCCCAAGCTGATGTCAGCAAATGAGTCAGCAATTGGGTGCCGACACCCTGACCACGGTATTCAGGCAAAACGGCAATACTGAGTTCGGGTGTATCGTCATCGATGTAGCCGTAACCTTTGTATTCTCCTATCGGTAAGGGCAACCATACGGCACCAATAGGCTGGTTGGTTGTTGTAAGGATGCTGAGAAAGCCAACATCGCCTTCCCGTCCCCAACCTTGAACGTAGCGAGCAAGTTCAGGAATTTGGACTATCGTTCGCGGTAAAGCAGGTTGCCCCTCTGGAACATGTATGGCCTGATACAACATCTCCCAAAGAAACGATTCATCTTCTAATGTGATGGATCGAATACTACACTTCATATCTCCCAACTTGCATGAACGCTTAGTAGGACAGGCTAACAAATGCGGCTCATGTGATTTTTTGTGACTTTATTGAGCAGACGTCACCTTAGCTTTTCTCTAAACTAGGCTCTTGATAATTCTAAGAAAATCCTGCGATATCTCAGGGTGTCCTCAGGTATTCCCTCCATACTCTCACTGAGTTTCCGTTGACGACGGTTCACTCCCTCTGTCCAGTCCCTGCAGCGAAGAGACTTTCCTTCCATGTCTGACATTCTTGAACGTATCCAAAATCCGTTAGCTCGAAGCGTAACCTCTGCTCTTATGGCAGCTTCGGCTGCAACCATCGTAACGGGTGGACTGCTGGGACTCAGCCAACTGGAAGATCCCCTGGTCAATAAATTCAGTGTCTATGCAGGCTTGGCAGGGTTGGGGGTCGGAGCTGTTTTTGGAGGGACCGTGAACCCCGCCGCTGCTAAGAAGACAGCCCCCTCTAAGCGTGACGTAGACTCCCAAACAGATACTGAGGCTGCAATAGCTTGGAAAGGCTGGCGTGACTTTGTCGTAGCGCGCAAGGTTCCCGAGAGCAAAGAAATTACGTCTTTCTACCTCAAGCCCCGGGATGGCAAACCGATCCCCGACTTCATGCCAGGTCAGTTCTTAACCATTCAGCTCAACATTCCAGAGCAATCACGCCCTGTGATTCGGACCTATTCACTCTCTGATTATGGTAAAGGCGCTGACTACTACCGCCTCTCCATCAAGCGCGAAGGCTCGCCTAAAGATAAAGACGTGCCTCCGGGGGTGGCTTCTAATTTTATGCACGACAAGATTGAGGAAGGCGCGGTTATTCCGGCTAAACCACCAGCAGGTAAGTTTTACTTAGATGTACAAAGTGATCGCCCGGCTGTCCTCATCAGCAATGGTGTGGGGATCACTCCGATGATCAGCATGGCCAAAGCTGCGATCGCCACCAATCCTAAGCGCGCCATCTGGTTCCTCCACGGTGCCCGCGATGGCAGCTTCCATGCCTTTCGCGAATCAGTATTGGCGATCGCGCCTGACAATCCCAACTTCACTGTCCACTACCGCTACAGTCGTCCGCGTCCTCAAGACGAGGGTGCCTATCACAGCACTGGCTACGTCGATACCGAATTAGTGAAATCGCTCATCGCCCCTGAACTCCAAAAACGCTACGGTTCCACCGATACTGACTACTTCCTCTGCGGTTCTCCCAGCTTCATGGACTCCCTGCGAAGTGGTTTAAGTGACTGGGGAGTATCGGGGGGAAAGGTCCGCTTCGAGTCCTTTGCTAAACCTCCCGCCAAAGCCACCGCTGCCGCCGCTACCGTCAACGGAGCGGTCGAAACGGCTGAAGTTGTCTTTGCTCAATCGGGTAAAACTGCCACCTGGACTGCCAATGATGGGACTCTCCTGGAATTTGCCGAAGATCAGGGACTCACCCCCGATTACAGCTGCCGTGCTGGCATTTGCCTTACTTGTATGTGCCGCTTGCAAGAAGGTGAAGTCGCTTACGACGAGCCGCCTACTGGTACACCCGATGAAGGCTCTGTCTTGATTTGTGTATCGAAGCCTCGGACATCGAAGGTGGTGTTGGATCTTTAGAATTGACAGCGTAATGGGGAGATGGGTAGGCGAGTAGAGGCTTAGTGTGTGGAGAAATGACATAATCAATTTCGCAGAGGAATGAACTCTGTTTCCTTCGATCGCCTACAGGATGGCCCATGGAAAAACAGTCTCAAGCTTTTCAGCTTTCTGGACGAGCCTATTTGCTCATTGCTATCGTCATTTTTGGAGCTGCTAACGCGGTCACTCGCAAACTGACTGATATTGGTGCAGACAACTTAATTGATGGGCGCAATCCAATTTCCTTCTGCAATGTTCTGTTTGTGGGCAATCTTTGTGCCTTAATCCTGTTGGCGCTCATCTACTACCGTCAGTGGCGTGGTCCCATATTGAGGCAAATTACTTGGAAGCAATGGCTAACGCTCACATTGATTGCCGTATTGAGTTCAGCTGTGGTGCCGACACTGATTTTTACCGCGCTTTCAATCACAGCGGTCAACAATGTCATTTTGATTGGGCAAATCGATGCTCCGTTGGTTCTAGCGCTGTCTGTTTTGTTATTAGGCGATCGTGTCAACGCCTGGGTGATTGCTGGGGCGGTTCTTTCGTTTTTCGGTGTGGCGCTTACGGTCTTAATCCAGCCAGCCAGCAATGACATGGTCTCTATGGGCATGGGTTTCCAAATTGGGCTAGGCGAATTGTTGACCCTCATTGCTGCTGTCTTTAAAGCGGTTTCTAACCTCATCAGTAAGATTAGCCTGAAACAAATTCCTCTGGGTATTTTCAATGTCTACAGGATGTTTGTAGGGACGCTCTTCTTTTTCGTGACGGTCATCATCTTGTTTGAGCCTGGCCACTTTATGGATGTTGCTTCGCCATTTTTATGGCAATGGATGCTGTTCTATGCTGCTGTTATTGTCGTCGGTGGACAACTGGCTTGGTTTACGGGTTTAAAGCAAAGCACCGCCAGCGAAGTTTCCTTGGCAACTGCCTTTAATCCCATCGCCGGTGTTCTAGCTGCTTTCCTTATTTTGAGGGAGGCTCCCACTACAGCCCAATATATTGGCGGAGCCGTTATTCTGGGCGGCATTGTGCTGAATCAGATTGGCGTCCAGCGTCTCAACACAACCGCTTCTGAACAAAGACCCACGCCTAAAGAAATGACTGAGAAGGTGGCTTTTAAGGGCATTTGACTTAAGGAAATAGGGGCACCGTTTAAGCCAGGAAACTCCGGCGCAATGCAGAGCTATAAGTTGATGACCCGGAATAAGGCACAGGCGATGGCTTGACTGTCTTTGTTACGTACGCTCCAAACGCTCCAAAACTCATTGCCCCATCGTTGTGTTTGCGTGGCCACAATGGAGAGGTTGGGTCGTCACCATTTCATGAAATTCCTTGCCTTACATCAGGATCTGAAAATTGAAATACGCGAGTTTTTGAAGCTGGCGATACCGTTGGCGAGTGCCCAGGTGGCTCAGGCCATGACCGGATTTGTAGATACGGTGATGATGGGATGGCTGGGGCAGGCATCGTTGGCGGCGGGAGGATTGGCGGTGATGGTATTCATGTCCTTCCTGATGACAGGGACAGGGGTGCTTTCTAGTGTCAGTTCACTGGTGGCACAGGCATACGGGGCCCAAAAGCCGCTGCGGGTCGGACAGGTGACGCGTCAGGGGCTGTGGATTGCTCTCCTGATGACGATTCCAAGCTTGCCTGTCATTGCCCATCTGGGGAACGTAATGGCGTTTTTGGGTCAGGACCCCATAGTAATCACACTCTCTGACACTTATTTGGATGTGGCGCGGTGGGGACTGTTACCTGGACTTTGCTTTGCCGTGCTACGAGGGACAGTTACATCGCTTTCGCAGGCACGGCCCATCATGGTGATTGTGGTGGTTGCCAACCTGCTCAACATTGGTGGGAACTATGTGTTGGCCTTTGGCAAATTCGGCTTTCCGGCTCTAGGCTTAGCAGGACTAGCACTGGCGAGTGTACTGGCGCATACGACTATGTGCCTGCTGCTACTGGGCTATATCCTCTGGCATCAGCGCATGGGGCTAAAGCCCTATCGATTGTTTCAACATCTATATCGTCTAGAGTGGCCAGTGCTGCGATCGCTCCTCACGGTCGGGCTCCCCATTGGCATCTCAACGATTCTCGAACATGGTCTGTTCACCATCATGACGCTCATGATGGGGGCGCTGGGCACGCACGTACTGGCCGCCCAGCAGTTGGCCCTGCAAACGGTGGTGGTGGTGTTTATGCTGCCTCTAGCGATGTCCTACGCTGCAACGATTCGCGTGGGGCAGTGGTACGGGCAGCGGAACTGGGATGGCGTTCGACGAGCGGCTCTGGTGAGCGTCAGTTCCGCGATCGCCGTCATGCTCGTGGCCGGCATTATCTTCATCCTTTTCCCCAAATCACTCATCAGCTTATATCTGGATGTTAACGATCCCGCCAACCAAGAAGTCCTACAGGTAGGTGTCATTCTGCTCACTGTGGGCGGCTTTGGCCAAGTCGTGGATGGTGTTCAGCGCACTGCCAACGGCGTGCTTCAGGGACTGCAAGATACCCGTGTTCCGATGCTAATTGGCTTCTTTGCCTATTGGTGCGTTGGCCTGCTATCTGGCTACTGGCTCGGATTCCATACTTCTCTTGGCGGTGTCGGCATCTGGATCGGAGCCTATGTTGGGCTGACCGTAACCGCGATCGCCTATATCTGGCGCTTTCGGATGTTGCTAGCGGCGAAGCAAGTGGAGTAAGGGAGTGGGGAATTGGGGGAGTGGGGAGTGGGGAGTGGGTCATGAAGAGTGAGGGAAGCAGAGGGAGCAGGGAAGGCAGACAGATGGAACGTGGAGTCCCGAATTGTGACAAGTATACCGGCCAAATGCCTCGCCCCGACACCGCCAACCATCAACAAAGAACCAATCACCAATCAGAACGACCTCTTCCCCATTCCCTAAATACGCAATACTGAATACAGCGTCTCCTCCTCTAAAAGCCATGAAATACTTCGAGAAGCCTAGTTCTGATCTTGCCGATCGCATTCCCCCCGGACAGCATTTGGCGTCGGGGTTTCCGGTGTTGACCTATGGCGAGACGCCGCAGGTGACGCAAGAGGCATGGCAGCTGAGAGTGTCAGGACTGGCTGAGGCCAAGACTTTTAGCTGGGCTGACATGATGGCGCTACCCAAACAGGAGTTTACGGCAGACTTTCATTGCGTGACGCGATGGTCAAAACTGGATGTGAAGTGGCGTGGCATTCCAGTGCCTGATTTTATGGCGACGCTGACAGTAGAGCCCACGGCGGCTTACGTAATGCTGCACTGCTACGGTGGCTACACCACCAACCTAACGCTGGAAGACTTCAACTTACCAGAAAATTTCTTTGCTTACACCTTGTTTGGCGAACCTCTACCCGCTCCACATGGGGGGCCGATGCGTTTGGTCGTGCCACATCTCTTTGCTTGGAAAAGTGCGAAGTGGATCAACGGGATTGAGTTTCTGGCTGAAGAAGAACTCGGGTTCTGGGAACGCAACGGCTATCACCGTCGCGGTGAACCGTTTGCTGAAGAGCGCTACAGTGGCGCTTTCTAGTGATTGAGGAAATAGGAGAGTGGATGGGTAGAAGGGTAGAAGGGTGGATAGGTGAGAGAGAGCCAGGAAACAACCGTGTGGGCAGGTTCAGCCGATATTCACTGGGAAATCTCGTTTATTGCGCTCAAAACCAGCTCTCGCTATCGTAAGAAACAAGCAAGCAGTGAT
>JBCBJE010000015.1:0-15264 GCA_038523735.1 Cyanobacteria bacterium J06626_18
AAAGTTGCGATCGCGGCGTCATCAATCCAGCCAATAACTGGGATAAAGTCTGGTGCAATATCAATAGGTGAAAAGAGGTAAAGCAGTGTTCCACCAATCAGCAACCAGCGGTACTTAGGTGTACGAAGCGTTTGCCTATACCAAGCATAAAAAGACTGTGCGATGTTTTCCATAAACCCTTTTTTCCATTATCAACATCCTTATCATCTAAAAATCAGCCAACTCGCAAAAGTGTAGAAAGCTCGCTTTTTTGGAGTAAGAGCCGTACATAGCAGCCTCTAGACCAGGCTGGCGACAATTTAACCCATTGGATAGACTCCAAGGATTCACAAATCATTTAGGATCTGGAGGCAAATGGTGAATTGATAAGTGCTCACACGGGTCTGTGGGCCCGGCAAGTGCCTAATGTTGAGATTCATTCGTGGTCCTTTTGTGTGCATCCATTTTTATGTGCATCCATAAACTTCCGTGAGCGGATAATCTGGCTGCGGTGGCATCCTGGAGAATTGACACGAGCCGTTCGCAGTTTTCCTCGTTGTGTAAAGGAGTCCTTCCATGCAATTTGCCCGCTGGGTCAAGCCGATCGTTTCCATGGCCCTGGTTTTTCTACTATTTCTAACAGCCTGTTCTTCTGCACCGTCCAAATACGATCAGGTACAGCAGGAGACAACGGGCTCTCAGGCAACCGCTGCGGTTGATAAGCAGGCCGAGAAGGGGGGCACTTTCAATCAGTTTTTCCCAACACCTGAAGATGGCTATGAAGTAGTGCCTTCGCAGGAGAAAAAGGGATTCGCTGAGTACAAGCTGAAGCAAGACGGCAACACCGTCGCCATGTTGGTCATCAGCGACACGATTAGCCTGCCAGCCGCCGCTGCGAAGTATGACAGCGCCACCGATACCGTTGCTGGCTACCCCGCAGTACAAGTGGGTAATACAGCAACCAGCATCTTGGTAAATGGTCGTTATCAGGTCAAGGTCCTCTCTCGCGATGATGCCTTTAGCTCAGAAGACCGCGCAGCCTGGCTACAAAAATTCGACCTCCGAGGGTTATCGCAGCTGGAAGCCAATGCCAGGTTGAAGGAGCAGGCTAAAAAGGTGCCCTCAGTGCGGCAGCGAAACAAAACGCCTGCTCTTGAACCGGAGACTGCTCCCGTATTGGTGCCTCAGCCCGCTACCTAAGGCCGGTTTTACCGAAGGTTAGTTGCTTGCTACCCGTGATCATTCCTCAACCCAAAGGAGACCGTTGTGAGTAAGAAGATTTACGAAAAGGTCGACAAACTGCCTAAAGGGGGCCTAACAGTGATGGCCCTTAAGTCGCTGGATAAGTTTGTCCCCGGCCACTGGGACAACTTAGTCGGGTTTGATAACACCATTAAGACCGTCACAGGGGAAACCGATGCTGCAATGGTGCAGGCAATTGGTGAACGAGCGATCGCGCTGTTCAACGATAAGTCCCAGGGCTATCAGCAGGCACTCTGGTTATATGAAACCGTGGACTCAGCCTCTGGTTTTTTGGGGACGGCAGCCCTAGCGAATCGCATCGGTCAGGACTCTTTTCTAGGGTTCTTGCAGAAACTGAGCCCCAAGCCTGAGAAGGCACAAACTATCGATCTGTCTGTGAAGCTGGTGACAGAAATCGTAGCGTTTTGTCGCATCAATGGCATTCCAGGAGACAGCTTGGGCGATTTTCTGAAAGCTTTGAGTGACTACAGTGGTGAATCCTTAATGCGAATGGTGGCATTGGTTTCCTTTGACGGCGTGATTCCCCTCGGGGCTGATTTTGCGTCTAAAGGACTCGCTGCAATCAAGGGTATGGGGCCCTCCGATTTAGACAACAACCGGACTTTCAAAGGCGTCAAAGACGAAATTCCAGGAAACAATGCCAAGGGCAAGCTGGCTTTTATCACCGAAAGCTTCGAATCCACTAAGGGATGGATGGAGAAGATTGTCACTGAGAAAGGCATTACCCAAAGTGCATTGGTCGATAACCTAGCGGGATTTGTGGAGGGCTCTAAGAGCAAGCTCGATTACCTGGGTGCTTTCTTGGATATTTCGGTCAAGTACTACGAACATACTGGCGTTCAAACCTTAGCCCGACGGCTGATTGAACGGGCGGTGGCAGAACTTTAAAGACGTTTAGTCAAAGGGGCTATCCATTTTGAATAGGCGCTGTTGAACCTTGGTTGCTTTTCACAACTCACTTTTTTTACATCTCGTTTTTAGATAATTATTAACGCAGGGAGGATGACTACCATACATCAGCAGTTCAAGACACTCGCGCTGCTAGCACTCTTGTCAGGATTACTGGTGGCCTTAGGCTATTTTGTGATTGGGGGGCCAACGGGAATTTTTATTGGTTTAGCGTTAGCAGCTGTCAGCAACTTAGGGTCTTGGTACTTCTCTGACAAAATTGCGCTGAGTGCGTATAAAGCTCAGCCCGTTACCCAAGAACAGGCTCCGAGCCTCTACGCCAGCGTTGCAAAGCTAAGCCGAGAAGCCGGTATTCCGATGCCGCGTGTGTATGTGATGCCAACTCAGTCGGCCAATGCCTTTGCTACTGGACGGGATCCGAACCACGCTGCGGTGGCGGTTACGCAGGGAATCGTCAACCTGCTGACGGCGGAAGAACTTGAAGGTGTGTTGGCTCATGAGCTTTCTCACATCATCAACCGCGATACGCTGACCCAAGCTGTGGCTGCTACGGTTGGCGGTGCTGTGTCTTCTTTGGCATATATGGCGCAGTGGGCCAGCTATGGGGCTATGGCGAGGAATGGCGATCGCCGGGGCTCAAATCCGTTTGGTCTTTTGCTAGCGGTTTGCTTGGCTCCTATGGCCGCTACTCTTATTCAAATGAGCATTTCGCGGACTCGTGAGTTCGCTGCCGATGCCGGAGCAGGCAACCTGACGAAAAATCCTACAGCCTTGGCAAATGCTCTGCGGAAACTTGAAGGGCAGGCTCAGGTTGCCCCTATGGAAGGAAACCCAGCGTTTGAACCGCTGCTGATCATCAATGCGTTTTCGCGACAGGGTTTGTCTAATTTATTTGCGACTCATCCGTCTACTGCAGCTCGAATTGAGCGGCTAGAAGCTCAAGCCCAGCAGTTAGCTAGCACAGCGGTAGCGTCAGTTTTGTAATGACCGCTCAGCAAAATATTCAGCAAGCTTGCCAATAGGCCGCATTTTCAGCTAGCCCTGCAGAGCTTTTGGCTAGTCGTTGTTGAAACTTTTCACGCGGAGTCTAGTGTTTTTCCACAGAGCCGGGCAAAACATTCAAATCAATTTTTACTGGTATGTCTTGTGCTTAAAGTCTAAAAGAGTGCTGTTTCTGATACAGCGCCTAAAAAGCCAACCTTATAATGTTTAAGACTGTGGTGTGTGGGGTAGAGTGATGTTTCCTCTGCCCCGTTGTTGTCTGAGGCTGTCGAGACGATGGCTTCAGCCGTTTTGTAGTGAACCTAAGGGTGAGAGCAAATGCTTTCTGCGTATCTACTCGTTTCCCATGGCAGCTCCGATCCTCGCCACAAGGCAGGACTGTCACGAATTGCTGATACGATGCGTCAGTCGCTCGATTGGTCGTTATCTGATGACTTCCAAACGGCTCCCATGGCGTCGTTCGCGAGTGGCATGGCCCAGTCTCGCTATACCCCTGCTTATCCTGTCTCAAAAGCGTTCGCCACACGATCGCCCAAAGTTCCCTGTTGTTCTAGCTTGCCACCAGCTCCCGTAGTGGGAACCGCAACGCTAGAAGCAACTCATCTACCACTGGCCCAGCAGATTGCCATGTTTGCCCAGCGCGCCACGGCTCAGGGATTCCGTCGCGTCGTGATTGTGCCGCTGTTTTTACTGCCGGGTATTCATGTTAAAGAAGACTTACCCCGCGAAATTGCGACTGCCCAAAGCCTGATTCCTCCGGATCTGGAACTGCTGTGTGTCCCCCATCTCGGCAGTCATGCCTGCTTCAAACGTTTTGTAGCATCGCGCCTCAAAGCCACTACAGCCGATCGCTGTTTGCTGCTAGCGCATGGGAGTCGGCGTCGTGCGGGGAATCGGAGCGTCCGGCAGTTAGGCACTACTTTGGACGTGGATGTTGCGTTTTGGGCAGTTGATCCCGATCTCGAAACGCAAGTCATCGAGATGATGCAACAGGGCTATCAACACATCGTGATCGCGCCTTACTTCTTGTTTCCAGGCAGCATCACGGACGCCATCACACGGCGGACTGAAGACCTCGCTGAGCGGTTGTCGCGTTTATCGCTACGGCTACTGGCCCCTTTAGGCACCAGTGCGGAGCTGGGTCGAGCTGTGGCAGAGCTAGCCCTGAGCGCATCGCAATCGGTTCCAATGCCAACTTGGGAGCGTGATCACCTTTCTATCGCGGAAAGTGGCATTACTGCTTAAGGTTTTCTTAATGTATTATTCCAACAGAAGTTGTTGAACACCCTTAACCTTGATCAAAGGTAATCAGAAACGAGCTGGAATGTCAGAATCTACAGGTCAATGGGAAGTGAGTCTTCCGTTAGGTAAGGTTTATTTGGTCGGGGCGGGTCCGGGCGATCCAGGACTATTTACACTGAAGGGCAAAGCCTTACTAGAGCAAGCCGATGTCGTTGTTTACGATGCCCTGGTGAGTGCGCCTATTTTGGCCATGGTTAACCCCCGAGCTCAGCTACTGTCTGCTGGCAAGCGTCGGGGGTACCATTCCCTCTCCCAGGCTGACATTACTCAGCTCCTAATTGAGCAAGCGCGTCAACACTCGGTCGTAGTGCGTTTGAAGGGCGGCGATCCCTTTGTCTTCGGGCGTGGTGGCGAAGAGATGGCCGATTTGGTCGCAGCGGGCATCGCCGTCGAAGTGGTACCTGGGATTACAGCTGGGGTAGCCGTTCCCGCGTATGCAGGGATCCCCGTGACCCATCGGCAGTATAGCTCTAGCGTCACCTTTGTGACTGGCCACGAAGCAGCGGGCAAGTATCGTCCTCAGGTGAACTGGCAGGCGATCGCCCAAAGTTCAGAGACTATCGTTGTCTACATGGGTGTTCACAACCTGCCAAACATTGTCAAAGCGCTCACCCAAGCAGGGCTTAGCTGGGATACCCCAGTAGCGCTCATTCGCTGGGGCACTTGTCCTGAACAGGAAGAGCTGATTGCCACGCTAGCAACGATTGAAGCCGAGATGATCGTGACGGGCTTTACGGCTCCAGCGATCGCGGTCATTGGTAATGTCGTTCAGATGCGCGACATTTTGGCTGGCTGTCGGCCTGAAACAACGACTTCGCCCCTCTCCAGAACACTTTCAGGAACGGATATCTCGCACACACTTCCCGGAAAAATTCCGAATACCGTTGCTAGGATGGAGTAAAGAGAGATTACGTCAATATCTCGCCCAAACGTTATCAAAATATCCCAAGCATAGAATTCATGGCTGCTACCATCCAGGTCGAAAAGAAAAAACTAAAACATCCCCCGTTAGAAATTCATACTTTGGGCGACCGCGTACTGAGGCAGCCTGCCAAGCGGGTCGCCAAAGTAGATAACGATATTCGTCAACTCGTCCACGAAATGCTGCAGACGATGTATAGCTCTGACGGCATTGGTCTAGCTGCTCCTCAAGTTGCCGTCAATAAGCAACTGTTGGTTGTGGACGTTGATCCCGAAAACGCCGCCAATCCTCCCTTAGTTCTTATCAATCCCAAAATTATCCGCACCAGCAAGGAATTGTGTACGGGGCAGGAAGGCTGCCTCAGTATTCCCGGTGTGTACCTGGATGTCGTTCGCCCTGCCGCCATTGAGGTGAGCTTTAAAGATGAGTCTGGGCGTCCCAAGAAACTAAAGGCTGATGATCTCCTAGCCCGCTGCATCCTCCATGAAATGGATCACCTCACCGGCGTCCTCTTCGTTGACCGGGTTAATAACCAAATCGCCCTGAATCAGGAACTGCAGAAGAACGGCTTCTATGCTAAGGATGTGAAGGCGATCGAGGGGTAGGGAATAAGGAAGAGTGGCAGGGTAAACCGTAGGGGTTCGGTTCAGCTGATCGCCTACTGGGAAATCTAATCCATCCTCTACCCACCACTCCGTCACCTTACTACCCTTCCCCCCCTAACCCTGCTACGCTATTACCCATACTTTTCAGTCGGGGACTAGGCTTGTGTGGACACCGAAAAGTGGGTTGTTCTTGCTGGGATCTTGTGTAGCTGCGATCGCGGCAGTGGGGTCTGTTTTTGAACTATCTTCAGGTCAGCCTGATTGGGGCACAGCGCCGACAGCAGCGGTTTTAGCACTTAGCATTCCAATGGTTGGTATTTTCTTTTATGCGGCTGTTCGCGATGCTAAGGCAAATATGTAGTCGCCTGCTTACCTATCCATGTGCGGATGACTTGGCCTTGGAGGGATTGTCCCATAAAGGGCGTATTAGCAGCGGGTGATCGCAAAGTCGAGCCTTCCACTATCCAAGTTTGATTTGGGTCAAATAAGAATGCTTCGATGGGGTTGCCTGGGTTTAACTTGGGGAGATTGAGCCCTAAGTGCTGCGCCGGTCTAAGACTCATAGCCTGCAGCAATTCCAGGGGAGTCCATTCGCCAGAAGCGACAAACCGCTGCCACAGAGCGGCAAATGCTAGCTCTAGCCCGATGGCACCGGGAGGCGCATCTTGAAACGCGACCGTTTTTTCCTCATAGGTGTAAGGGCTATGCTCGATCGCGATCGCCTCAATCGTTCCGGTCTTGACGCCGTTAATCAAGGCTATCTGGTCAGCAGGGGTGCCCAAAGGAGGCTCTAGTCGCAGATTGGGATCATAGCTGAGAGCATCTTGTGTCGAGAACAGCAGGTGCAGCCAAGTCGTACTGGCAGTGATGGGTAATCCGTCAGCCTTAGCCTGGGTAATGAGTTCAACACTGCGCGCGGTCGAAATTCGCATCAGGTGAATGGGCGTGCCGATTTCACGAACTAGCTCTAAAAGACCGGCCAGGGCAGAAGTTTCAGCTGCAACAGGGACACTAAGTAATCCGCCCATAAGGGCAATGGCACCATCCCGCATGACGCCATTGCCGGCCAAAGCCTGATCACAAGGCCAGAGCGCAATCGGACACCCCAACGGCCCAGCATATTCCAGTAATCGCCGCAGTAGAACTGGATTACTGATGGGATGACCATCGGCAAAGCCTGCGAGGGCCTGTGAGCGCACCTGCGCTAGCTCCGCCAACTCAGTCATTTGCTCGCCCTTGGTCCCGTGGGTCAATGCTGCCCACGGCATCAAATAAGGCTGCGGTGCGGTGGACGAGTGGCCACGATCCAGCAGATGACGCAGCGCACCCGGAGTATCGAGGGCAGGAATAGTGTTTGGCAAAATACCCACACGAGTAAATCCCCCTGCGATCGCCCCTGCCATTAAATCTGCCAGTGTTTCACGGGATTCGTTGCCCGGTTCGCTACTGTGACTGTACAGGTCCACCAAGCCTGGTGCTAGCATCTTCCCTGTCGCATCCAGGGTGTCCACCGCATCTGCATTGGCGGGGTTAGGCAGATTAGGGGCGATCGCTTGCAATACTCCGTCGGCAATCAATACGTCTGTCACTTGATCGGTTAGCGAACTGGGATCCAGCAACCGGACCTGCCTCAGTAAAGTACCTGCCATCGCTTTAGAGCGCACCCGCTGCCGTCTTATCAAAGACACTGCCAGACAGATGAACCGTAATATTGGCTGCCGTTAATACCGGCGCACTCTCCACCCCATCGGGATAGTCGATAACGCTAACCGCACCATTTCCCTGCTTGAACTTCCAGAAGGAGTCAGGGCCGAGCCCAACAACATGACAGAGAAGTGCTTTGTTAATCGCATCATGGGCCGATACTAGGATGGTGACTGATTCCTCCGTACCGCTGTATTTAGCAACGATACCTTTCCAGGTTGCGATCGCCCGCTCCCAAACCTGATCTAAATTTTCGCCGCCCTCACCGGGCATTTGTACCGCCTCAGGCTGCTGTTGCCATTGCTCTAACATGCCGGGATAGTTGGCTTCAATTTCATGGTCATAAAGCCCTTCCCATTCACCATGGCCAATTTCTTTCAAGCCATCGGTTGTTTCCAGGGTGATGTCAGGGTGATGGTGCAGAATGATTTCGGCAGTTTCCTTGGGCCGGGAAAGGGAGCTGGTCACGGCAGCGTCAATTTTCACATCACGCAAAAACTCAGCCGCCTGTTCTCCCTGACGTTTGCCATTCTCGTTCAAAGGGATATCAATCTGTCCCTGGAAGCGCTTCTGACGATTCCATTCAGTTTCACCATGGCGCACCAACAGCAGGCGTGGCCCTTTGTAGCGCGATCGCATAGCCGGCAGTGTTTCCCCCATGTGACTGGTGAGATTCATGGTCTCTAGCTGTACACCTTCGCCCAAGGTACCGGAGAAATTCAGCAAGCTAATAGCGCAGTTGGCCTGATGCAGATTTTCGTGGCGATCCGGCCCAAGTCCGAGTGCCGTACCAATCAGAGCCCGGTTGATGGCGCTGTGGGCAACAATCAAGAGGGTTTGATCCTGATGTTTGGGAAGTATGGCTTGCCAGAATTGGGGCGCGCGGTCGTACAGCGATCGCACAGGGTAGAACTCGGTGCCGTCCTCCAAAGGCATTTTGCAATTGGCCGGGTCGTGATACCAAGCATGAAAAATCTCAGGATTCTGAGCCTTGGCTTCTTCAAAGGACAGCCCTTCCCAAAGGGGCAGGTCAATTTCTTTAATGGTGTCTACGGTTTCAGGGGCAGGGATGCTAGGAATCTCGGCCTGAAGAACTTCGACGATAGTCGCTGCAGTCTGAGCCGCCCGCTTCAGAGGACTAGCATAGACATGATCAAACGCAATCCCTTTCAAGGCTTCCCCCACCTGTTTGGCCTGGGCAATGCCCAAGTCGGTAAGCGTGGAAACGTCAATCTGTCCCTGAATGAGTTTTTTCAGGTTATATGTACTCTGACCATGCCGAACAATAATGACACGCGTTTTCAAAATATTTCCCTCCCCCTGCGTAAAAGCCAGTCCGATTTTACCGTTTCGTTTAAGCGCCGCGTTGGAGAAATTCTTTGGTGGTGTTGTAAACCTCGATGAAAGTGCGGAACGATTCCTGCGAGATACGGTTGCTGGCTAAGTCATCCAGGACTTGCTGGAGAACCTGATTCATCTGATTAAGCTTGTCTTCGTAAGAGAACGCTTGAGGCTGATTGACCAAAACTAGGTCACGGATATACTGGGCTGTCTTTTGCTGTTGTAACGACTGCTGATACTGAGCTTTGGTCTCGATGTCACGTTCAATTTTTTCGCAGGCAGTTTTATAGGCTTCGTTAAACGTCCGAAAGGCTTCCTGTGAGATATCCTCGTTGACCAATCGTTTGGCCGCGCGATCAAAGATGGCATACAGTTCTTTTTGCTGATCTTCCAGCGTTTGATGAGGCGGCGATTTTTCATCATCCATAAGCTTGACCACATCACTGATGTAGCCTTCAACCAAGCTCTTACCTCGCTTTTCAGCGCGTGATCGCAATTCCCAAATCCAAGAAGCGATGGGAACTGTAATGGACAATATCAATGCTAAAAAGTCGAAATTCTTGGCGATGAAAGAAGGTTGGTTCTTACTGTAGGCAACCAGCGCCCCAGGATGGATAGGAATGCCAAAGGTGCTACTCGGCGGCTTAATGTCGGGGACGAGCGGCTTAATTTCAACCGCTTTGTTGGGAATCGCATTGACGATTGCTTGACGATGATTTTGGAGGACCGTGGCGATCGCTCGAACAACTCGCTTATCGGTTCGTTTACTGGCATACAGCATCTTGTATACGGCAACGGTTGAGGTATCCGCTGGCGGAACCACAGGTGCAGTGCCTTGGTAAGTACCCCGAGGAATTGTTGCTGCTTTGAACATCGGATGCTGAATTTTCATCGCTTGAGCCTGTTCAATGGGCAGCAAGCGTCCTTTATGTTGCCGCACAAGACGCTGGATCACCCAGTTGCCTGCCGCCCTAACACGAAACACGGCATCCACGCGGTTGTTTTGAAACGCTGCTTCCGCGTCTTCGTCATCCACACCAATAAAGATAAAGTCCTCAGCCATCAGGTCAAAATGGTGCGCAATTTCGAGAAAGGACAAAAATTGGCCGCTCTCGCGGGGTACACCAATCCGCCGTCCCTTGAGGTCGGTGAACTGCTGAATGTCAGTTTGGTTCTGCACTACCAGCTGAAATACGTCGCGATACAGCACAGCGACTGAGCGGGCATTGGGGCCAGGGTCAACATCTGCTTGCACGGTAATGAGTTGGGCTTTGCCAGCCGCTAGCCGCTCTACATTGTCAACAGAGCCGACCGTTTCCATGAGATTTAAGCGGATATTTGGGTAAGTCGCCTCAACAACCTGCTTAATTGCCTCCCCTAACAGCGCGCTTTCCCCCTCCACATCACCAACTGCGAAGGCGACGTGGTAAACGGGACGATGAATCACGTTGAAGCTGAGCGATCGCCATAGGTTTACAGCGGTGAAGCCAAACCATACCGACAACGCCACCACAAGGATGAGCCGCAGCAAAATAGTGAGCCGATCCAAAGGCTGAAACAGGCGATCGTTTAATAGCTTTAGCAACCGATCCTGCTGCCGATCTAGAAAGCGATGCTTGTCAGACGCTTCAGGCTGAGACATCCCTTACTCCGCTACACATAAGTCTATTGTGGCTACTTTTACTGACCATATTCACCTTAGTCGGGCCGAAGCTGGCCTCCGGTGGTGGGTAATGAAAGAATTTGAAGTGGCTGCTTTGGAGCTTGACTGATACGCTCAAAAGTAGCGAACGACAGACTAAGACAAACTATGAGTGATCCTGCTGCCTGGTACATTGTCAAGTCGGACTCCGGCAATTGCCAGATTGTTGCCTCTAGCGATATTAATGAAGCCGGCACCCAAGAGAAGTGGGGGCCTTTCGATTCTCAAGGAGACGCGATCGCCCGGCGGGTAGGATTAATTCGTTCAGGCAAATGTAAACCCGCGTAGGAACCATCAAAGGCTCGCCCCACGCGGGTAAGTGTTATGGATGACAAGTTAGTTAAATCAAACGGCTATTGTTCGACTCTGCATGGCTACTGCTGCAGTTGGGCTGATGGATTCTCTTCGGCCTGTACAACCTCGACAAGCAGCTCTTGAGCTTTGGAATACTGCGGGTCTTCCGGAGTACCAATACGCTCGCGGTCTTCAGCCAGGTATTCGCGTTCTTCATCCGAAAGCTCAACCACAAAGTCAGGCTCAATGCCTTGCTTGTTGATGTCGCGACCGCTAGGCGTCAGGTACTTAGCAATCGTAATAGCGACACCCGACCCATCGGGCAGGCTCCGGACCGACTGCACCAGCCCTTTACCGAACGTATTAGTCCCCACTAGCTGGGCACGATCATGGTCTTGAAGCGCACCTGAGAGAATTTCACTGGCACTCGCAGACCCGCCATCAATTAGGACAACCAGCGGCTTATCGGTTAGTGATCGGCTATTGGCAGCTTCTTCTTCGACAACCCCTTGCCGATTAACGGTTGAGACAATCGTGCCTTCATCCAACCACATCCGAGCAATTTCAATACTGGAATAGAGAAGCCCGCCAGGATTAGAACGGAGATCCATCACATAGCCGCTCACGTCCTGCGTTTCTAAGTCTTCAATGGCCTCGCGCATTTCGCCTGCAGCATTATTGCTGAACTGGGTGAGGCGAATATAGCCAACAGGGCCTTCAGGGGTTTCTTTGACAGAGTAGCGAACCGGATGAATTTCAATGCGGGCACGGGTCAGATCAAAGTCAATGACTTCTTCTTCACGACGAATAGTAAGGGTCACGTCAGTGCCCACTCGACCCCGAATGCGACTCACCGCATCGTTCAGCTCCATGCCTTCGGTACTTTCACCATCAATCGCCGTGATGATGTCTTGAGAACGTAAACCAGCTTCAAAAGCAGGCGTATCTTCAATCGGCGCAACAACTACGATTTCGTCCGACTCTTCCTCTTGCGTAATTTGAATCCCAACCCCTGTCAGTTCGCCAGAGGTATCGATTTGCATATTCTGGAACTCTTCAGGATCCATGAAGCGCGTGTAGGGATCGTTCAAGAGACCTAGCATCTCGCGGACAGCTTCGTAAGCCGATTCCCGATCAGTGTATTCTCGCTCCAGATAATCAGTGCGGACGGCTTCCCAATCAACTTGGTTGAAAGTGGCATCCACATAGGTGCGATCAACTAGCTGCCAGACTTCGTCGATAACTTCTTTAGGACTATCGTCAAAGAAAGCCTTTCCTTCCTGAGACAGGTGTAGACCTGCCCCCATGACAATGACTCCCGCAGCAGCCGCTGCAGTTGCCCCTAACACTAATCCGCGCTTTGCGATCGCCATAAATCTATCTTCCGAAGGCAGGTATGCCCAATCTAGCACACGCAACTTAATGCAGTATGAGTCCTGAATCAGGCACTTTTACAGTCGCTCTACGATAACAAATGAAAGCTACCTGGTTATATCTTCCTGAAACTTTCAGATTTTCAGGAAGCGGTTCACTAGCACCCCATAAACGAAACCAAGATCCCTGTATTTTGGCAGAGTATATCGCGTTAGGGATCAACCCAACGATCATCAGCTTTGATTAAGTTAATGAGTTCGGCAACCCCCTGATCTTCGGGTACCTTCTTGATTTCCTCACGCCCTCGATATAGAGAGATATACCCTGGCGTTTTACCGACGTACCCGTAATCAGCGTCCGCCATTTCACCCGGTCCATTGACGATGCAGCCCATGACCGCGATATCCAGACCGGTGAGATGCTTTGTGGCCTCCCGAACCTCGTGAAGAACGTCTTCGAGATTGAATAGCGTGCGTCCGCAAGAGGGACAGGCCACATACTCCACCATGGTTTTGCGGAGACCCAAGGCTTGCAGAATGCTATAGCAAACAGGGATTTCTTTCTCAGGGGCTTCGGTTAGCGAGACCCGAATAGTATCACCAATGCCCTCTGCCAGCAGCGTTGCAATGCCGGCAGTAGACTTAATGCGGCCATACTCACCATCGCCCGCTTCGGTGACACCCAAGTGCAGGGGATAGTCCATACCTAGTTCGTTCATCCGCTTTACCATGAGGCGATAGGCGGCCAGCATCACCGGCACTCGCGATGCCTTGAGGGAGATAACGAGATTGCGATAGTCCAAAGATTCGCAGATCTGGAGGAATTCCAGTGCTGACTCCACCATGCCTTCGGGTGTATCGCCATAGGTAAACAGCATGCGCTCCGCCAGGGAACCATGGTTGACCCCAATCCGCATAGCTTTATTCTGATCGCGTAGTGAAACGACCAGGGGCTCTAAAGTCTCGCGGATTTTGTCGCCAATTTCCTCAAATTCAGATTTCGTATATTCCGTACGGTTGGTTTGAGGCTTCTCGAATACGTACAGCCCTGGGTTAATTCGAACTTTGTCGACATGCTTGGCAACTTCCAAGGCGATTTTCATGCCGTTGTGATGCACATCGGCAACGAGTGGAACTGGGCGATAGGTTGCTTCCAGCTTTTGCCGAATCTCAGCGAGGGCTTTGGCGTGCGCCATGCTGGGAACGGTGACACGGACAATTTCGCAGCCAATCTCGTGGAGTCGACGAATGGCTGCGACGGAGCCGTCAATATCCAGGGTGTCTTCATTAATCATGGACTGGACAACCACAGGATTGCCGCCGCCAATGATGACGTCGCCAACCTGGACGGGGCGAGTCTTACGGCGGTGGATGGTGGTGTCGAATGCAGTCTCGGGAGGAGTTGAGATAGTGGGAGGAGACGGGAGGGTTTGCATAGCCCTTTACGCTCTTACGTAGGTTTGCTGATTGCGCCATCTTCAGAGTGCCATAGAAGCGGCTTTTTCGGGAATGATTTGAGGCTTCCAGGCTATATAAATTGCGACAATTCCAGAGTGTTTTGGGTTCTTCTCGTGCAGCTCACGAAAGTCATCGCAATTTCGGGTTAGTAGCGTTCGACCAGTCCTCTGAGCATAGGCAAGTACATCTTCATCTGAAGAGCCATTCATGCCAACTCCATTGACGGTCAAGACATCGTGACCTGCCGCAGTCATTAAGTTGATGAGATATTTTGCTTGAGAAGCTTCATCCAACAGCAGGGCCAGACTCAAGAGAAACTCCTTTTGCCTGTAGACGGTAGTTCTCTTCTTCAGCTTCGAGTTTTAGTAAATCCCTATGAGTTTGACAGTACTGGATCGCTTCCTGAACAGCAGCTAGAGGAAGGTCCTAGTTCTCAGCGGCTTGTTCGGGAGACATCCCATTGCTGATAAGGTCTCGCCACACCGTAGATGCAAGTAGCTTACGTCCTTTGATGTAGAGCTGGCGTCGCCAGGGATGAGCTCTTGTGACTAAATACTGCCCAGCTTCCGCGCTCGGCGCACCTTGCAATGATTGAATAACCGCAGCTACGAGTTCTAACCGCTCATCCGTCGGCAGGTTGGCTTGCTGTTTGAGATTTTCAAGAGCCATCTGTAGATTTGTCCGGTTGGTCTGAATTTGCCTCTATCCTAAGTCAACCCCTTCAAGGAGTTCGCTACTGCAAGTTGATAACTTCAATCAGCCTAAAGACCTATCTGTACGAGACGATCGCGGAACTCTGCCCACGCGATCGCCTGCTCTAGATACTGCGGGTTATCCGGCGTGTACGGCCCTTGCAGTCGGTCGATGGTTTCAATGACGGCTTCGGCTGGTAAGACGGGCACCTCTGGGTCAGGATCGGTAGGTCGCGTCAACGAGCTGGAGAAGCCGCGAAAAACGACTGTGTATTCAGGCTCATCAGCGATCGTTGCATTTACCATCAGCACCTCTTCCGGAAAGCGCAGTGTGTATTGCTCTAGCTGATGAATCGGTAATATATCCGTCATAGCGCTAACTCATCGCGGAGCGCCCCTGGCGTCCCAGCCGGACAAAGACAAAATAGGCGAGTGCGAGCAGGTAGATAATTAGACCCACAATCCCAAAAAAGCCCAGGAAACCGTTGGTATATCGGAAGTGGAGATAGTACTTGTAGAGCAAAGGGGGCTGCAGCCAAGTTTGGCAGGCTTCCCCAGCGAAACGGGCTTGCGCGAAAGCACACGGAATAAAGAACGCAAACAAAACAGCCCCAGCCGTACTGTAAATCGTCACTGCCCAGCGCCAAGCTACAAATGCAAACCGCAGCGGTGACTTAGGCTGCTCACGAATCTCCTCGTTTAGGTCTTCCCAAAACCA
>JBCBJE010000016.1:0-15148 GCA_038523735.1 Cyanobacteria bacterium J06626_18
CCTCCACCATAGTTTTTGATGTAGGCAGAGAGCGCATTCTGCAACGACTGTACAATGACAGGAGCGATCGCGGTCATGGAAGAGCTCGGTAAAAGTTGATACGTGTGCCTCAAGCTTATCCTGATTTGGGATTTTGGTTATTCGCTCTTGGTTCTTGGCTCTTGGCTCTTAGTTGATGGTTGATGGTTGGTAGTTGATGGTGTTGAGGCGAGGCATTTGGAGCGTCGAGTCTGGATGAGTAGTAGGTATACGGACCAAATACCTCGCCCTTACGGGATTTTGCTTCCCCCTCTCCCTTTCTCCCTCTCCCCATACCCCTTATCCCTCCACCTTGAACGGACTACCTTATCTCTCCACCTTGAACGGACTAACTGTAGCCTGCAGGCTCTGAACTGTTGCCAGGGTTTGGTGCAGCGATTCAGAAATTTGGTCGGAGGATTCAGATGTGCATTCTGATAGCTGGATGATGTCTTGCATCAACTGGGTGACCGTTGCCGATGTCGACGCATGAGAGTTGGTCGTCTCCGAAACAGACTGCAAGAGCCGATCAATTTGTTGCGAAACTTCCAGAATCCGGCTGAGGTCGTATTTAGCATCTTGCACGAGGCGGGTGCCGACGACGACTTCGGCGGTGCTGCGGTCCATGGCTTCGACCACATCAAACGTCTCTTCCTGAATTGTGCTTACAAGCCGTTCAATGTCTTGGGTAGCCGTGGCTGCACGGGAGGCTAGTTCGCCGACTTCTTCGGCCACAACGAAGAATCCTTTGCCTGCGGCCCCAGCGCGATGGGCTTCAATGCCAGCGTTGATTGCCAGTAAGTTGGTCTGTACAGCAATGTCGTGAATGAGCGCTACGACCTTCGAAATTTGCTGCGATGATTCGCCTAGACGCTTGACTTTGTGCGTAGTTTCGCTGGTTATTTCGCGCAGGTTGAGAATACTCTGCACGGTCAGGTCCATCGCTTCGCCGCTATTTTCGGCTTTACTAGAAGCGCTTTTAGCAATGGCGGCTGCTTGCTGAGCCTGCGCGGCTACTCGATGAGTCGAGTGGGTCATTTGAGTTAGAGACGTCAGCGTGCGGGTAACTTCCTCAGCCTGCAGGAGCGAATCTTGGGATAATGTTTGGACAGCTTCGTCGTGTTCCAGGATCACTGTTGTGACCTGTTCGGTTATCTGCCTGACCTGGACAACTAGCTGGTGCAAGTTGTCCACGATCGCATTAAAGAAGTCGGCCACGGTGCCAATTTCACCTGTTGCCACCTCAGCGTGGACCCTGAGGTTTCCCTGCGCCACTGCTTTAACATTGCTGATTAGCTGGATTAGCTTACCCTGTAAGGCTTGCTGGCTTCTGAGCTGGGACTCTGAGTGGGTTCGCAGGCGCAACTGTGATAAGGCCGTCCCGAGCTGGGCCGCAACCTGCCTGATGAAATCAATTTCAAGGGGATCCCAACGGCGGGTGTGAGAACACTGATGTGTAATCAGCAGACCCACTACGTCGGCTTCGACCATAACTGGTGCTACCAGGCTAGCCTTGACAGCGAGCGATCGCAGCTGCGCTTTGTATGCCGCAGGCAGGTCCGCCGTCTGAACATCCGCGATTGCCTCCACTGGCCCCGGAGCATCGGCTTGATACCACTGCGGATAGGGCTCGATAACAATCGGATTCTCAAAGTCGTTTCCTGAAACTGGCATCCAGGCTTCGTTAATCGATTCGGCTGCAGAGGTTCCTTGGGACGTGGCGTTCACCCAGTGAAGGAGTACTCTATCGGTCGTCAATGCTTGACGGACACTGTCTACAACGGTGCGATAAATTTGCGTTTCCTCTGACGCTGCTTGCGTTTGGCCAGCGATCGCAGCCAGTTGTTGGGCCAGGGTTGCGGCTTGCTGTTGCTGCTGCAATACCCGCACCTGTTCTAAAGACTGCCCTAGATGAGTAGCGACTTGGGTCAAAAATTGGATGTCGCTATTTTCCCAGTCGCGGGGAGCTGCACATTGGTGAGCCACCAGGAGTCCGTGTAGCGAGTCTCCGACCATGATGGGGGTACTGAGATAGGCCTTCACCTGATGCTGGTCTAACTGTTGTCGATAAGATGTTGGCAGGATAGCGGCAGCTACATTGGCGATGACCTGCATCCGTTGCCGGAATGTGTCTTTGGCATCACCTTTCCCAAGGCGATCGGCAGCATCACTCGCAGCGATATTGCTGGCGATAAGCTTTGGCCAATTGGCCTCAACTGACTCAGCAATACAGATACCGCTCACTTCCTCATCGAAGCCGTAAATCACAACGCGATCAGCCGCTAAGGTACTGCGAACTCTGGTCACAGTAGCCTGATGCAGGGAAGCTTCGTCGCGATTTTGCCGCATTTGAGCAATCAGCTGGGTGAGCTGTTGTTCCCGCGTCGTGGCTTGTTCCTGTTGGCGTAGCTTGCGGTTGCTGAGGGCATAGCTCAGCTGCAGGGCAATTTGCTCCATCCACGCAATTTCTACGGGGCGCCATTGGCGTGAGGCGGCGGCTTGTTGGGCCCACATTAGGCCGACCAGCGCTTCGCCCGCAAACAACGGTGCAACGACGTGAGCTCCCTGCGTCAGTGGGTCCGCGATCGCCTGCTCGTGGGAATTGGTGGCCGCAGTAGACGCATCTTCTTGATACGTGACGCGGCCTTGGGAGTAGTCTTCGAGGGACTCTGGTGTTAAATGTAGCCGCATCGTAGTCCCCCAAAGCTGAGGCTGGTGAGGGGCCACTGCCTCAGCAATGATGTCGCCTGTGTCAGGGGCTGCGCGGAACCGACAGACAAGGACTCGATCGACCGCCAAAACTTGTCGCAGACCTACTACCGCAGCGTCCAAGATTGTCTGCTCATCTAGCGCTTGGCGAATTTGCTGGGTCAGTGAGGCTAGCAGCGCTGTTTGCATTGCTGTTTGTTGCGTCTGTCGGGCTTGTTCTTGGGGTCGGCTTTCCGATTGGGTGATTTCATTCGCCAACTGGTTAAAGGCAGCAGCTACTTGCCCAACCTCATCGGTGCTAAAGACATCCGCCCGAACGTGATGATTCCCTGCAATAAACTTTTGCGCCGCCTGCTGAAGATTCAGCAACGGACGCCGCAGCGAACGACCCATGAACCGAGCTAAGAGGACATTAATCGCGATTGCGAAGCCCGCCAATAGAATATGCAGCTTCAGGCTGTTAGCGATGGACGTGTTCTGCGAGAGTTCAGTGGTTCCTCGAACTAAGACGGCGATAGGCTGCCCCTGAAAGTCGGTGATGGCTTGTGCTGCTAAAGTATGGGCTGTGCCAGCAATCGCGGCACGCCGAGTTGCTGTCTGCTCGGGGTTGGTCATGGCTTGCTTAACCAGCGTAGCGTCGGTCAAAGCAACATCGGCCTGAGCGGCGTTCACATCAGGGTTGGCCCCAGCATATAGCGCTGTGGATAGGGCAAAGCTATCGTCTGCTTCGCACTGATAGATAGCGCTGTAACCATTTTTGAAGGTGGTCAGGATAGCGTGGGGAATTGTGGTTGTGCCATTGATGATGTCGCCAGCTATCAGCACGCCGATAACTTGGTCAGGATGTAAGGATGTGGTAACGGGGGTTGCCGTGTATTGAATGAGCGCATTTTGCTCAACGAAGTCAGCCGATAAAGGTCCCTGTTCGCGGATTAGCTTCTGCCAGGGAACTAGCGCAGTGGTTTTGATTTGTTTGCCCGTCTGCAGTGCCGCTGCGATCAGGTTATCGGGGGTGAAGGGTTCGCCTTGGCGGTCGGCATGGGCAACGATAGTGCGATCGCGTCCCACCAAGATGGCATATTCCAGTTCATGGGCTGCGGCTGCGGTTTGCAATAGCTGCTGCACCGTGTCGAAAGCATCATCTGAAATAGAGTCACCGGAAGCTGCGGTACTGGCAATATTGACAATGGCGGGATTGGTAGCCTGTGACTGAAAGCTACGGCCCACAGCATCAATTTTGAGGTTGTATGCCGCGTGAGCCACAGACAGTTCGGCAACAGCCTGGCGCGCGAGCTGATGGCGTCCCACCGCAAATAACAGCAGCGACCCCACCCCCATAAGCCCCAACAGTGACCCAATCGCTAGGGTGGAACCTAGAAGCTGCTTACGGCCTACGCTGAGATTATGGAACCACTGCAGTCCTCGCACGCGCGCTGGCTGGGTGACCGTAACAGTTCGCTGGGAGGCGGGTGCTAGCCTGCGGGTGGTATCGGCAGAGGGACTATGAGACGGGGTAATGGCAATGATTGATGCAGGTTCTGGGTCTCGGCACGTAGCTGCAGACGCAGAATTCTGGGTGTCTTCTGAAGACGCCAAGATTGAGCCAGAAGTCGAACGCACGTTTTCAATCATCAGTGAGCTACCTTGGTCACACACGCAGGACGGCAGAAAAGTGGGAGTGCCTGCAATTAGCAGCGAATTACGGTAGATGCGACCCAAGAACTCAGAAGGCAAGACGGAAACTGACGGGTAGGCAGGTAGGCCTGATACTGAGGCCCCAATCGGAAGGATCAGCGGGGCCTCAGGATGGGAGCCTGCAGCACTGATTTGGCATCAAGCACGAGTAAAACCTCTTCACCCTGCTGAAAACACCCCTGCAAGAACGGTACCAACGTTGCCGGAACCTGGGCTGGAGCAACCTGCAACTGCGTGGGTGAAATCGTGAGAACTTCACCAATCTCCTGGACGCGCAGTCCGAGAAGAACGTGCTTAAACCTTAGTAAAACCAAGTTGCACGATCGCCCCAAACGAGGGCTTGTTACCAGTCCTAGAAGTCGAGCTAAATCGGTTACCCACAACATCTGATTCTGATAATTAACCAACCCCAACATCGTAGGTGGCATGTTAGGGGCGGGGCTAATGCTATGAGGGGAAATAGTAACGGTCTCGGCTACCTGATGAATCGGCAATAGGAGCCCATGCGAACCAAGTCGAAATTTCAAATAGCTGTGGCTCACTGGTTGTCTGCTGCCGTGAACAACATCGGCGACACTGGCTTTGTCTGCATGAGCTATCAAATTTGGCGTGTAGGGTGTGGAATCAGCTAATAAATTCATCAGTCATCTACAACAAAGCACACAATCAACGCCAACAGCGATCGCTCTACTACAGCAATCGTACAGTCACTACTATTTGCTAGCCAGCGAACAGCAGTGGCTGCTTAGAGGTGGACTATCAACAGCGAAGAAATATTTTAATTTGACACTGAGAAATGCATTGATTCGGCTGGTTCAACTAGCGCCATTGAATCAGTGTCTGAATTTTAGGCGAGTCGATGCATCCGTAACATTAAGATGAGACACAACTGTCTGCAAATCTATCCTGCCAGGAAGAATAGGAGGTCAAAATACCCTCAACCTCCATGGCTAAGGTCATTGCTCGAGAGGGTTACGAGCTTGTTCAGATTTGCCTCTTTCGAGGTCATCTACAGGGTTATCGACAGTTGTCTCATACTATCATTGGGGCTGGCAAGGCTTCTTAGAAATCTCTAATTTTCTATTCACGAGAATTCATGAAAAACTTCTCATTAAACGTTCATTATATTCTTAAAAAATTCTTGATATTAATGAGGTAAGCCTGATGAAGCAGAGAGGTTTTTCGCGTTTAATAGACGTTTGTGACTTTAGCTGTATCTTAAAGTCTTCTGCTAATTCATTGTCAAGCTGAATGTTCTGTGGGTCACGTTGAGTGTTTTCCCGGAATTGGCGGCTCAAACCATAAGCTGTTTGTAAAGTCTTGCGTAATTTAGAGGATTTATTGATTTGACGGCAGAATAAAGAATACTGAGGAACAAAAAACTAAACTCATGGTTTGTCGTACTGCAGCAGCACTTGCAGCCCAGAAACTGAAGTCTGCCATTGTTCGTGATCCTCTCATTGCAAAGCCTGATACGACAGTAATGTCAGCGATCGCTTTGATGGATACCTGGCATGATTGTGAGCCGCCCTCATCGGCAACCAATGCCGAACTTGATAAGCTGCACCAGTCAGTACGGTCGAGCTGCGTATTTGTTGTTGAGACTGGGCGCGTTATTGGCGTTTTGACGGAGCGGGCTGTGGTGCGTTTAGTGCGCCAGCGCCAGCCTCTCGATAACGTATTGATTGCACAGGTGATGGCACCCGTTGCCACTCCTGTGCAGGAGTCAGCCCTCCACGATGTGATCGCCACAATAGACAGTCTCCAACAGCAAGCGGCTGACTATCTACCGGTTCTAGACAATGAAGACCGGTTGATCGGGATGATCACGACGATAAGTTTGGCTGGCACTCCTACCTGCATCCGCAATTGCCAGACGGTAACAGCTGAGCTAAGTCTTAAAAATGTATTGCTGGCCCAAATTGCTAACAATGCCCCTCGCGCTGAAGTGCTGTCAACGTTGATGGAGGCGATCGAGCAGACCTTGCCAGGAGCGTTGTGCTCGATGTTGTTAGTCGATGAACACAACCGATTATGCAATGGAGCCTCACCTAGTTTGCCGCTGGAGTATCTCCAAGCCGTTGAAGGGGTTGTTATCGGCAAGGGGGTTGGCTCTTGCGGTACAGCGGCGAGCCGTAAAGAAACCGTTATTGTCGGCAACATTGCCGAAGATCCGCTTTGGCGAGATTACAAAGATATCGCGCTGGCCCATGGATTGCGGGCCTGCTGGTCAACCCCCATCCTGACTCAAGAGGATCAGATCTTGGGCACCTTTGCGGTGTATTACCCAGACGTGCGATCGCCCCAACCCCACGAACTGGAAACCATTGCTCAAGTCGCGGATATCGCCGGTGTCGCAATCCAGCACTATCAAACCCAAGCAGAGCTACAGACAAGTGAAGCCCGCTGGCAGTTTGCCTTGGAAGGAGCTGGGGCTGGCGTCTGGGATTGGAATGCCTACGGTGATCCGATTTTCTTTTCGCGGCAATGGAAAGCCATGTTGGGGTATGAAGAGCATGAAATTGGCGATGACCAAGCAGAGTGGGAAAATCGGATTCATCCTGACGACCGTGAGCGCGTTCAGGCAGCCATCGATAGCCATTGCAGGGGCGAAACGGCTATGTACGAAAATGAGCATCGCCTGCGCTGCAAGGATGGTAGCTATAAATGGGTATTGACGCGCGGCAAAGTCATTGAGCGGGCAGCTAATGGTGACCCCATCCGGATGTTGGGCATTCATACAGACATTAGCGATCGCAAGCGGGCGGAAGCAGCACTGCAAAAGAGTGAAGCCCAAAGCCGTGCGATTCTGACGGCGATTCCTGACTTCATGGTACGCGTCGGGGCAGACGGGGGTTTTCGGGAGTTTGTTACGCCTCATCGAGCGTTTGATTTATGTACGGAAGGGACTGAACGCGTTGGCCGGTCACTATCGGATCTCTTGCCAGAAGAGGTAGCTGATCGACAGCTGAACACTTTGCAGCAAGTATTGCGAACTGGCAAATCTCACATCTACGAGCAGTGTATTCAGATCGACGATCGTCGGCAGCATGAAGAGATTAGGGTCGTAAGGAGCGGCGACGATGAAGTTCTGTTCATGATACGTGACATCAGCGATCGCAAACGGACAGAAGCCGCCCTGCAGGAAAGCGAAGCACGCTTGCAGTTTGCCCTGGAAGCTGCAGGTGCGGGTGTTTGGGATTGGAATACACAGACCGATACCGTCTTCTTCTCGCAGCGATGGAAAGCCATGCTGGGGTATAAAGAGCATGAATTAGGCTCGGGTATTGAGGAGTGGCGGAGCCGCATCCATCCTGACGACAAGGATCGTGTCGCGGCGGATACTGAGCGGCATAATCGAGGCGTAACCCCTGCTTATAACAGTGAATATCGCCTCCGATGCAAAGACAACAGTTACAAATGGATTGCTTCTCGCGGTAAGGTCATCGAACGGACGGCGACTGGTGAGCCGTTGCGAATTATAGGTTTCCATATCGATATTAGCGATCGCAAGCGGGCCGAAGCTGCCCTTGTAGAAAGCGAACAGCGATTTCGGAGTTTGTTTGAATCAACCCCCAAGATTTCTGTCCAGGGGTACAATCGCCACCGGCAAGTCATTTACTGGAATGAGGCGAGTGAACAGTTTTATGGCTACACCCAAGAAGAGGTAATGGGCCAGCAGCTTGAGGATTTAATCATTCCGCCAGATATGCGGCAGCAGGTTATTGAAGATGTCCGTGCCTGGGTGGATCAGGGGCAACCGATTCCAGCCTGCGAATTAAACCTGGTGCGTAAAGATGGCTCCCGCGTGGCTGTTTTTTCGAGCCACATCATGGTTGCAAATGCTCATGGTGAGCCGGAAATGTATTGCGTGGATATTGATCTCAGTGCCGCCAAAAAAGCGGAGACGCAATTGCAGATGCTGGTGGCAGGCACGGCCAATACCACTGGGCAGGAATTTTTTCCCGCGCTAGCAAGCTGTATTGCCTCAGCCCTCGAAGTCACCCACGTCGTCGTGGCTGAAAGGGTAGGTAATCAGTTGCATACCTTAGCCTTTTGGGCTGAGGATGCGCTGCAACCCGGTTTTTCCTACGATTTGACGAATACGCCCTGTGAACAGGTGTTTCAGAACGGGCAGTTCCACTGTGAAGACTCAGTGCAGCACCAGTTTCCTAAGGATCTCGATCTCGCTGCGATGGGGGCAGAGAGTTATTTGGGAATTGTCTTGCGAAATGCTCAGGGACAGCCTATCGGCCATTTGTGTATCCTCCATCAGCACCCTATCCAAAATCCGCATCGAGCCGAGCAAATCCTGCGTATCTTTGCGGCTCGTGCTGCCGCTGAACTAGAACGACAGCGGGCTCTGACAGCACTGGAACACCTGAACCAATCGCTGGAAGACAGAGTTCAGCAACGCACGGCTGAACTCCAGGAACAAAAGCAGTTTTTGGAGACGCTGCTAGATTCCTTCCCTCTGTCGGTTTTTTGGAAGGATCGCAACTCGGTCTACCAAGGCGGCAATCGCCAATTTCTGCAGTATGCCGGGGTATCGTCAGCTGACGCGATCATCGGTAAGACAGATTACGACATGCCCTGGCGAGACACTAAAGCTGAGGAGTATCGCGCTAACGACCAAGCTGTGATGGTCTCTGATACTGGGCTGATTGGGATTGTTGGAGCTCAAATCCAGCCTAACGGTCATCAAATCTGGGCCGAAACTAATAAACTACCGCTCCATAATCTGGACGGTGAAGTCATTGGTGTCTTAGGGACCTATCAGGATATTAGCGATCGCAAACAGGCTGAACTAGACCGACAACAGCTCACGCAAGAATTAGCCGAGTGGCGCGATCGCTACGATATCGCCGCCCAGGCCAGTGGCCAAGTATTGTTCGAATACGGCCTTGAAACCGATCAAGATACTTGGGGACCCAATGTTGAAGACATCTTGGGTCATCAGTTGGATGCTTTCCCCAAGGGCATGCAGGCATACTTCAGCTACATTCACCCAGAGGACCAAGCAGCTTACCAATGCATTATTGATAACGATCGCACAATTAAAGAGCCGTACCAGACTGAGTACCGTTTTCGGGCTGGTGATGGTACCTACCGGTGGATTGAAGAACGGGGCATGACGCGCTACGACGCTCAGGGTCGCCCAGTTCAAGTCATAGGCTATCTATGTGATATCAGCGATCGTAAACAGGCTGAATTCAGGCTGCAGCAGCTCACGCAGGAATTAGCCGAGTGGCGCGATCGCTACGATATCGCCGCCCAGGCCAGCGGGCAGGTGTTGTTTGAGCATGACATCGCAGAAGATCATGACACTTGGGGTCCTAATCTAGAAGCGGTCTTAGGCTGTACAGCCGAGGCAATGCCCCAGAGCTTAGAAGAGTGTATCAATCGCATTCATCCAGAGTACCAAGCGATCTTCCGACAAATCGCTGCCAACGACGAAGTCGCCAGGGAGCCTTACCAGGTCGAGTTTCGCTTTTGTAAGCCAGACGGTACCTACTGTTGGATTGAAGAGCGTGGGATGACACGCTGTAACGCTCAGAATAAGGCAGTTCAAGTGATTGGCTATTGGCGCGATATTAGCTATCGCAAGCGAACTGAAGCAGCGCTGATTGCGAGTGAGGCCAAAAGTCGGGCTATCTTAGCTGCGATTCCGGACCTGATCTTACGGGTCGATAGTGTAGGTATCTGTCGCGAATTCGTGGTGAACAGTCCCTATGTTCAGGCGCTCTTCGAGGGGAGTGATCCGGTGGGCATGTCAATGATCGATATACTGCCGACAGAGCTGATTTCCGCAAGACGTTACGCCACTACTCAGGCTATCCGTACCGGTAAGCTACAAGTCTACGAACAGCAGGTGCAGGTTGGCGATCGTCTCCGCCATGAAGAAGTCAGAGTGGCCAAAAGTGGTGACGATGAAGTCATCCTGATGATTCGGGATATTAGCGATCGCAAGCAGGCTGAGATGGCTTTGCGGAACAAAACCGAAGAACTGGATCGATTCTTCTCGCTAGCCCTGGATTTGTTGTGCATTGTCAACGTTGATGGTCAGTTTGTTCGCCTAAATAGTCAGTGGGAAAAGACGCTGGGATACCCACTCGCCGATCTAGAAGAAAGCCAGTTTCTGGACTATGTGCATCCTGATGACCTAGACAGCACGCTGCAGACCTTTGCGCAAACACAAGCTGGTGAAGAGGTCCTTAATTTCATCAATCGCTACCGCTGCCATGACGGCTCCTACCGATGGATTGAGTGGCGCTCTGCTACTCATGGTGACCTGATTTATGCCGCTGCTCGCGATATCACCGAGCGCAAGCAGACTGAAGCCGAACTGAGTACCAGCCGTGCTTACTACAAAAGCATTGTCACAGATCAAACCGAGCTGATTTGTCGCTTTTTGCCCGATGGGACCCTGACGTTCGTCAATGAGATGTATTGCGACTTCTTTCAGCGATCGCGCCGATCACTTATCGGCTCTAATTTTCTGCGCCTGCTGCCGGAGACCGATGCCGTTATCGCTATGCAAAGACTTAACAGCACGTCGCAAGAAGATCCGGTTGACACTTATGAGCATCAAGTCTTTGCACCGGATGGAACGCTCCGCTGGCAGCAATGGACCGATCGAGCCCTATTTGACCCCGACGGCAATTTGCTGGAATTTCAGTCTGTTGGGCGCGATATCACAGCTCTGAAAGAAGCAGAAGCGGCCCTGCGTGATAGCGAACAGCGCTTCCGTCGAGCCATTGAAAATGCCCCCTTCCCCATCATCATCCACGCGGAAGATGGCGAGGTGCTACAAATCAATACTGCCTGGACTGACCTGAGCGGCTACACGCATCAGACAATTCCCACAATACAGGCTTGGACACAGCAAGCCTACGGTGAGCAGGCAGCTAGCATACTTAAGAAAATTGCTCGGACATATACGCTTGAGTCCCGTTGGGATGAGGGCGAAGTTACCATCACCACCGGCGATGGCAACCGACGCATCTGGCGCTTTAGCTCTGCACCCTTAGGTTCCCTGCCAGATGGGCGTCGAGCCGTGATTTCGATAGCTGCCGATATGACCCAGTATCGGCAAGCTGAACTAGCCCTGCGGGAAAGTGAAGCCCGCTGGCAATTTGCCCTCGAAGGTGCGGGGCATGGCGTTTGGGATTGGAATATTCAGGCCGACAGCGTTTTCTTATCACCTCAGTTGAAAGCCATGCTGGGCTACGCAGAGGCGGAAATCGAAAGCTCTGTAGAGATTTGGAACGACTGGATTCATCCGGAAGATAAGGTCCACGTTGAGTGTGAAATAAACCGGTATCTCAGTGGTAAAACGTCTATCTATCAAAACGAGCACCGCCTGCGCTGTAAAGACGGTAGCTATAAATGGATCCTGGATCGCGCCACTGCGATTGAGCATACGGCTGATGGCGACCCCTTACGTATGATTGGAACGCATACCGATATCACCGAGCGGAAGCAGCGCGAATTGGCATCCCGTTTGCTGGCCTCCATCGTTGAGTCCTCCGAAGATGCCATCCTCACTCAGGATCTAAATGGCATCATTACAAGCTGGAATACAGGTGCGGTGAACCTATTTGGCTATTCACGCGAAGCAGCCATAGGCCAATCCATTGCCATTCTCTTCCCGCCTGATCAAACCAGCGAAGCCGAAGACATCTTGACCCGCTTGGAACAAAACGAATCTATCCAACACTTTGAAACGGTGCGCTTTCGTCAAGACAGTAGTACGTGTGTCGATGTCGCCGTGACCGTTTCGCCCTTGAGAGCTAAGGATAGCAAGCTGACGGGTACCTCCATCATGGTGCGCGACATTACTGAGCGTAAACAGATAGCAGCTGAGCGGCTACGGGCTGAGGAAACTCGCAAAGCCTTCGAGCTCTTAGAGCGCGTGATGGATAATGTGCTGGCTGGCTACTGGGATTGGGACATTCCCAACGGCACAGAATACTTCAGTCCAGGCTTCAAGCGGATGCTTGGCTATGCTGAGCACGAACTGGCAAATACGCCTGAAAGCTGGCAAAGGCTCATCTTTCCTGAAGATTTCTCTATCGCTCAGAAGTGTTTCGAACGCCATGTTCAGAGTCGTGGTAAGGCTCCCTATTACATCGAAGTCCGTTACCAACATAAGAACGGCTCAACCGTGTGGGTAATTTGCTCCGGACAGGTCGTTGAATGGGATGCAATGGGTGCCCCTGTGCGGATGATTGGCTGCCACATCGATATGAGCGATCGCAAGCAGGCCGAAGACTATATTCGACGCGAGAGTACATTCCGGCAACAAATTGTGGAACACATGGCCGAGGGGTTATGCGTATGCCACGAAGTGGAGACTTTCCCCTTCTTGCACTTCACAGTCTGGAACCCACAGATGCAGGCAATTACAGGCTACAGCTTGGAAGAAATCAACCGCCTGGGCTGGTATCAGACTCTATTCCCCAATTCGGTGAGCCAACAGCAAGCCATTGAGCGGGTAGAACGCATGCAGCGAGGCGAAATCTTGACGGATGAAGAATGGTACATCCAGCGTAAAGATGGTGAACGGCAAGCGATCGCGATTTCGACCTCTGTCCTCCCTAATTATGAGGGGGAGACCTATATCTTGGCCCTAATGCAGGACATCACCATTCGCAAACAGGCTGATGCTCAACTACGGCAAACCAACGAAGAACTGGCCCGAGCCACACGTCTCAAGGATGAATTTTTGGCCAACATGAGTCATGAGCTGCGGACTCCCCTCAACGCCATCTTGGGCATTACCGAAGGGCTGCAAGAAAATGCCTTCGGGGAACTCAGCCGGGATCAGCTCGATGCCCTGGGGACTATTGAGCGCAGCGGTACCTATCTGTTAGACCTCATTAACGACATTCTCGATGTCGCCAAAATTGAAGCCGGCCAAATCCAGCTAAACAAGACGTGGGTATCGGTATCGGCCCTTTGCCAATCGAGTGTGACGTTTGTCAAACAACCTGCTTGGAAAAAAGACATCCAGCTCGATTTACAGCTGCCCCATACGCCTCTCCATGTCTACGTGGATGAGCGACGGATGCGCCAGGTGTTGCTAAATTTGCTCGACAATGCCGTTAAATTTACGCCTACGGGTGGCAAAATCACCCTGCAAGCCATGGGCCATCCATATTACCCAGGAGAACCAAACGCGCCCTCGGTGACACCCGATGCGCTGCGACTCACGGTTAGTGATACCGGTATTGGTATTGCCCGCGATCGCGCTGACAGCTTGTTTGAACCGTTTGTCCAAATTGACAGTGCTCTGAGTCGCCAAAATACCGGAACGGGGCTAGGGTTGGCGTTGGTAAAGCGGATTGTGCAGCTTCATGGGGGTGCGGTAGCGGTCACCAGTGAACTCGGTATGGGGAGCTGCTTCACGCTTGATCTGCCCTGCCGATTTTCGGCTATGGCAGCTACCCAAACTGCAATTCAGCCAAAACAAAGCATTACCTATCGCCCTTCGACGGCAGCCGCTGCGCCGTTAATTTTGTTGGCTGAAGACAACGAGGCCAACATCAAAACAACGTCGCGCTATCTGATTGCGAAGGGCTACCGGATTGCTATCGCCAGAACGGGTGAAGAGGCAGTTGCCCTGGCCAGCTCAGAACAGCCCCAGTTAATTCTGATGGATATTCAAATGCCGCAAATGGACGGCCTCGAAGCCATTCAACGCATTCGTCAGAATCTCCAATTACCAGACATTCCGATTATTGCGCTGACGGCCCTGGCGATGAGTGGCGATCGCGATCGATGTTTGACGGCGGGTGCCGATGAGTACCTTAGCAAACCCGTCAAGTTACAGAAATTAGTGGCCCTGATTCAACGATTGCTAGCTCGTGCAGCTGACCCGTGATGAGGACTTTGATAGTGAACCCCTAAAGACAGTCCTCATGCCTTACTTAACTAATCGCTCTGCCAAATAAGCTGCTCTGCTTCTAGCCTCCCTAATAATCATGAAGCCGTGAATATGCTGCGATCGCCCCGTCGTCTTCTTTCTTTTTTCGGCAGACTGGCACTACCTACCAAGCTGGTTCTGATTGGCAGCGCCAGCACCGTAGGGCTGGCTCATGTCTTCGAAGTTGACTTCTTTGAGCCACTAGCTGCTTTTTTTGAGCGGCATGAGGTCTGGGAGCTAGATGAAATTTTTCTCTTGATCGTGTTTTGGGTGCCTGCCTTGCTGCTTGACTATTGTGTGGCTGTTCTACAGCGCCTGCGTAAAGCTAACCAGCGTTTGGTGCTGGCGAATGCAGAACTAGTTCGAGCCGACCAGGCTAAAGATCAACTGCTGGCCGCGCGCCAGCAGGCTGAGACCCAACTACATCAGACCAATCAAAAACTGACTCGCATTACCCGTCTCAAAGATGAGTTTCTTGCCAGCATGAGCCATGAATTTCGGACCCCCCTCAATGCCATCTTGAGCATCACCGAAGGACTGCAGGGTGGCATTTACGGAACGATTGATAGTGCCCAGGTGGGAGCCCTGCAGACTATTGAACGCAGTGGTTTTCATCTCCTTGAGCTGATCAACGACATTCTCGACGTGGCGCAGATTTACACAGGGCCGTGATCGCTGTCGGTGTCCGGTTGAGGCGGATTTGCCCTGATTCAATCTGCGCCACGTCGAGAATGTCGTTGATCAGCTCAAGGAGATGAAAACCACTGCGTTCAATAGTGCCCAGGTGGGAGCCCTGCA